>JANOFP010000472.1:0-1756 GCA_031413675.1 Bacteroidota bacterium | reverse complement strand
ACAACTCACTATCTCACTTTATAAATAAAATCATTATTCTCAAACTGGCGTGCTATATGTTTCAAATCATAAGCAATACTTGCATCTACTAATTTATCTCCTACCTGTAATACAAACCCGCCTATAATATTTTCATTCACTACTGTTTCTAATTCAATATTCTGCATTTCTGTTGTCGCTTTCAAATGATTTATAAAAGCATTTTTTAATTCTTCACTTGCCAGAGATGCCGTAGTTAACTTAATGCTGTAAATATTTTTATGAACCTTATACTGATTAACAAATGCCGTTGCTATTTCCGGCAAATTACTTTCTCTTCCTTTTACAATCAGCAAACGGTTAAATCCCTTTGTCAACTCACTTATTCTTCCATCTGTAATTGCTTCAACTATTTTTTGTTTTTTATCCGATTTAATGATCGGGCTTTTCAGCATGGTTACAAAATCTTTATTGCTTTTACAAACAGACTGCAACCATAACATATCAGCAAATACATTTTCCAACAGCCCTTTTTCAATGGACAGTCCAATCAAAGATTTTGCGTATCGTGTTGCAAGACGGGGATTCTGCATAATTCTAATTTGCTAATATGCTAATTTGCCAATGTGCTAAAACAATTTCAGTTCTTATTTCCAATTGCAAATTGGCACATTAGCATATTTGTTAATTTAATTTCACATCATTCACCAGCCCTTTAATATGAACTTCCTGGGCATCTTTATTTCCTAATTCTCTTTTCAAAACTTTTTCACTTACTTCTATTACTAATTTGCCCACCTGATTTTTTACATCGGTTATTGCAGCCATCTTCTGAGCTTCAATTGCTGCGGCAGCTTCTTTCATAATTTTTGAAGCTTCGATTTTAGCAAGGTCTTTAGCTCCGTTTACAATTTTGTCTTTTGTTTCTCTTGCTTCTTTCAGCATAATTGCTCTTTCCTCCCGGGCCTTTGCAAGTAGTTCTTCGTTTTCACTTTTCAATTGCGCCATTTCTGCTTTTACACGTTCAGCAGTTGACAGTGAATCTGCAATAGATTGCTCACGGTCTTTCAAACCTTTTACAATGGCAGGCCATGCAAATTTTTTAAGAATGAAAAACACAATTAAAAAAGCAACCAGTGTCCACATCAACAGACCAAACTCAGGTTTTAAAAGAGGATGCATATATAAAATTTCAAATTTTAAAAATCCCAAATCCCAATTGGAACTTGGAATTTGTTTTTTGTTATTTTTTTATAAAACTGCATCCTCCGCCCTGTGCTTTGGATGCAGTAAGTTTTTCCGGCCGGTATATTATAATACCATTGCCAGGAAGCCTACAATGATTGCAAACAGTGCAGCACCTTCTACCAGCGCCGCAGTAAGAATCATGTTACTACGAATGTCGTTCAATGCTTCTGGTTGACGGGCAATAGCTTCAACAGCTCCTTTACCAATCTGACCAACTCCGATACCAGCACCCATAGCTGCAAGACCAGCGCCTATGGCACCGCCTGCATTGGCTAAATCAGCTAATAAAATAAAATCCATACTTGTGATTTATTTGGTTGTTAAAAAAAACGAATTAATGTGCTGCATGTGCTTCATCATGATTATGCTCTCCTTCATACGCCTGTCCGATAAACACTGCGGTAAGCATAGAAAAGATGAACGCCTGGATAAATGCAACTAATATTTCGATAAAATAAATAAACACGGTAAATGCAATGGAGAAAATGGATGTACCCCAACCGGCATATACATTTAGTCCTGCGAAAAT
>JANOFP010000471.1:0-4715 GCA_031413675.1 Bacteroidota bacterium | reverse complement strand
GCAGTTGTTGGTCAACAACCTTTTGGTGGTGCAAGAGCAAGTGGTACAAATGACAAAGCGGGAAGTATTTTAAATCTTTATCGTTGGCTGAGTGCAAGAACAATTAAAGAAACGTTTAACCCGCCAACAGATTATAAATATCCTTTTTTACAGGAGCAATAAAAAAATCAAGCCCTTTAACCGGGGCTTTATTATTTTAGCATAAATAATTCAGACTTGAAATCAATTCTTTCAGAACAACAGCTTGCAATTACAATAAAAAGATTGGCACACCAGATAATGGAAACCCATGTTAATCTTGAAAATACGGTATTGATCGGATTGCAACCCCGCGGTATTTTTTTATCCGACAAAATAGTGGAAGAAATAAAAAAAGAAATCCCGGCTGATAAAATTCACTATGGCAAATTAGATATTACTTTTTACCGGGATGATATCCGAACGGAATTGCATAACGCTAATCAAACTGATATTCCTTTTTCAATAGAAAATAAAAAGGTTGTATTGATTGATGATGTTTTGTATACGGGCCGAACCATCCGGGCTGCTTTGGATGCATTGCTCGATTTTGGGCGTCCTGAGAAAGTGGAGCTTTGTGTATTGATTGACCGACGGTTCAGCAGGCAGTATCCAATTCAGGCCGATTATGTTGGCAAATCAATTGATTCCATAATTACCCAAAAAGTAAAAGTTTTCTGGAAAACGAAAGATGAAAGAGACGAAGTTGTTTTTATAAGCTAAAGGCATGATGAAATAAAAAACGCATTTATGAAAAATGCAAAAGATGTGATAGTCGTTGCGATGATGTTTTCATATTTCATTTACATTCCTTCTATTCAATCCGTTTTTACGACACAGCATACTGCAGAGAGAATTGATATCGCAGTTCAGTTCGTATTTCCCGACAGCACAACCAAAGAACTCATATCAGAAAATTATTTTTTCGATTTACTTAAATCTGATTTTAAGAAAAGAGGTGATAAACTTAAAAAGCAATTTTATATTCACCGGAAAGACAGTTCAACTGAGAACTCAGATTTTAATTTGACTATCCGTTTTGAATATTTACAAATTGGAGATGAGAAACTGGAGCAAACAACAAGGATTGCTTCTATGACTGTTTCAAAAACAACACATGATATAGAGATTATGGAGCATAAAATCGGGTCAGAGAATTCTCGTGCAGATGTAATTCGGGTTAAAAAGAGTTTGCCATGTACGCTTACTCTTAAAACAGATCTAAGGGATAATCATCTGCAGGCAATTGTAATGACCAAAATTTTTACCGGAGACTATACCTGGATAAAAGAATATGTAACCTACAACGGCCCTGTAGAGCTTTTAACAAGAGAAGAACAGAGACTGACAAAAAACAAGGATGCGCAGCCTCCTTTAAAGCTGGAATTAGTTAAATATCTTCAACAGCAGATATATTCGGAGATAGCCGGGGAATTCAATAATTTCTTTAAACCAACGAAAGGTTTTTAAATTGACCGAATGATAAATTCTTTTGCATATTATACAAGAAGCAATTAACTTCGACCTTTAATGCAACTATCTACACGAAATCTGCTTGGCATTAAAGATCTCACACCAGATGATATTTCATTAATTCTTTCCACAGCAGAACAATTCAAAGAAGTTTTACAACGACCGGTAAAAAAAGTTCCATCCTTACGTGATGTAACAATTGTAAACTTATTTTATGAAAATTCAACCCGGACAAGATTTTCATTTGAGCTGGCAGAAAAAAGATTAAGTGCAGATACCATCAATTTTGCTATTTCAGGCTCATCGGCTGCAAAAGGCGAAACCTTGCTTGATACGGTGAACAATATTCTTTCAATGAAGGTGGATATGGTAGTTATGAGGCATAGTGCAAGTGGGGCGCCACATTTTTTAGCCAAACATATTCCCGCAGCAATAATTAATGCTGGTGATGGGGTAAATGAACATCCGACACAGGGACTGCTCGATGCTTTTTCTATGAAAGAAAAATTCGGGAAGCTGGCGGGATTAAAAGTTGCAATCATTGGCGACATAATGCACAGCCGTGTAGCCATGAGTAATATTTATCTTTTAAATAAAATGGGAGCAAAGGTTACGGTTTGTGGTCCGCCAACACTAATTCCCAAATATATCCGGGAAGCATTTGGTGTGGAAGTAAATTATAATTTAAAAGAAACATTGGAATGGTGCGATGTCGCAAATGTATTACGCATACAATTGGAAAGGCAAAATCAGGTTTTGTTTTCTTCTTTACGGGAATACAATCTGGCCTATGGGTTAAAAAAGAATTTATTGGATAGTCTGAATAAAAAAATTACCGTAATGCATCCCGGGCCTATGAACAGAGGTGTAGAGATAGACAGCGATGTGGCAGACAGCAAACAATCAATCATTTTACAACAGGTCGAAAACGGTGTGGCAGTGAGAATGGCGGTGTTATATTTACTGTCAAATAGAAATAGTGCTTAGATAATTTCCTATTTAAGATTTAATATTGAATATTACTGTCAGGTATCTTTGTGAGATTATTGCATTCACGAGGTATTAAATCTAAAATATTAATTCTTAAATATTCAATCAATGCGTATCTGTCTTTTTCCCGGCACCTTCGACCCACTTACACTGGGTCATGTTGATATTATCAACCGTGCTATTCCACTTTTTGATAAAATAATTGTCGGCATTGGAATTAATACCAGCAAAGCTCCAATGTTTTCTCCGGAACAGCGGATGAGTTGGATAAATGAAATTTATATTGATGAAGAAAGAGTGGAAGGCGCAATTTATGAAGGACTAACCATTGATTATTGTAAAAAGATTGGAGCACATTTTATTTTACGGGGTATTCGGTATGTAAGTGATTTTGAATATGAAAAAACAATAGCCGATGCAAATCGTACAATGGATAAAAGTATCGAAACAATTTTTTTAACCGGCGAACCGAAATATACTTCCGTAGCTTCTACAATTGTACGTGATATCATACGAAATAATGGCGATGCAAGTCATTTTTTACCAGAGGTTGTTTTCAATTCATTAAAAAAATAATTTAGCGAAGGGAGTAAGGCTGCAATTATTGTCTGTTGTGTTGATACTTCTGGATTTCTTTTATCGTTCATTAACTCTTTCAATATTCTCAACGTTTGCAATAAAATTTAATCGGTATCTTGTTCAATATTAAAAAATAAAATATGATTTGGTTTGATAAAGAATTAACACTTGAAAAAATGGAACCCCCAAGTGCAAAAACAATGGCTTCTTACCTGGGAATTGAGTGGGTTGAAATTGGAAGTAATTTTATGAAAGCAAAAATGCCGGTAGATCATCGGACTAAACAGCCCTATGGTTTTTTACATGGCGGAGCATCTTGTGTTCTTGCTGAAACCGTAGGCAGTGTTGCTTCAGTGTGTGTAGTAGATCAAAAACTTTTTTACTGTGTTGGCCTGGAGATAAATGCCAATCATATTCGTAGTGCTACGGAAGGTTATGTTACAGGTACGGCCACCGCGTTACATCTTGGTAAGACGACTCATGTTTGGGATATAAAAATTGTAGATGATCAGGGTAAATTAATTTGTGTCAGCCGGCATACCGTTGCAGTCATTCCAATCAAAGAATCATTTAAGCGACCAGGCTTGTAACACTTCTTTTACAGACGGGTATGTTTTATCGTAATAAGTTTTAAGTTTATCTTTTTTTACCCATTTTATTTCAGTTATATATTCTTCAATTTGAGGGGTTGTTGATTGTTCACCGGTTATTTTCATTTTAAACCAAATGCTTTCTTTTAGTATAAACCGGGAACCTTCATGGTAAGTATGATACGTAGATTGTAAAGGAGATTCAATAATTAAATTCTTCAAACCTGTTTCTTCTTCTACTTCACGTTTTGCGCATTGCTCAATCGTTTCACCTTTATCTAATTTTCCCTTTGGTAAATCCCATTTTCCTCTTCGAAAAATCAGCATCACTTCTTCTTTTCCATTTGAAACCAAACCACCCGCCGCCTGAATAAATGTAAATTTTTTAATAAACTCTTTCTTCAGTTTTTCCAAATCATGGTAAAAGAAAACCCCGGCTTTTATATTCTGTTGTTGCATTTCATGAATCATTGCTTTTACGGTATGAGAGTTCAATTCATCTATAAAAACAGCGTCATCATGATGAACAAACTCATTTATCTCATCATTTATTTCATTGCAGAGATATAAAGGCTTTTCATCAAAGTAAACTTTTATAAACATGAGGATAATTTAAAATTTCGCACAGCTGGTGCTTTGTAAGTTATGAAAATTTCTATTTGTGATTCAATAATATTAAATCATCAATGATTCTGATTGTACAAAATCCGATTCTTCATTGCTTATGCAAATTTTTGACTGTTGATAAATTCCCGTATCACTACAGCCACGCTTCATTTACTTTGCTTTAATATGACAAATGAAAAAGCAGTAGCGGAAAAACTATTACAAGTTCAAGCTATCCGTTTAAACCCGGAAAATCCGTTTACATGGGCTAGCGGATGGAGGAGCCCTATTTATTGTGATAATAGAAAGGTATTATCCTTCCCATATATCCGCGATTTTATAAAATCGGAACTTTGCAATGCTGTATTTGAAAAATTTCCGGATGCTCAACTGCTGGCTGGCGTTGCTACAGCTGGTATAGCCTGGGGTGCAATGGTTGCTGACCAATTGAAGTTGCCA
>JANOFP010000470.1:0-4197 GCA_031413675.1 Bacteroidota bacterium | reverse complement strand
GTTGAAGAGACTTCTTATGTAAATGAAATAAAACTAAAAAAATAATTCCATTAAACCTTTATTGACATAAGCATTACGGCCTGCTGTATCTACGGCGGGCCCTTTTTTTATTTGCGAAAGCAAATTGAATCAACTCTGTTTAATTGAAATATTGCAGATGCGTGGAAGGAACGAAGCAGCGGGATAAATGTAGAAATTAAGTATTTACGGAACTCAATAGTTGCAACTTTTATGATTAAAAAAAATCTTACGCCGAGTTTCTCCCAGCATTTATAATTCCAAACGAACAACGCATTACTAATTTTTCATACGTTGACTTACCCGGTATATTCAGCATTTGCTCTTCCAGCTCTCTTACTTTTGTTATAGCAAATTGTTGCATTGTAATTAAGGGCAATACGATTCTTTCCCGCATTTGAATGGATAAAAGATCTACCGGATAATCCGCCATTAATTCTGGTTTTCCCGATAGCATGATCACATACCGTTTTGTCAACTCAAATTCATTATAAATTTTATTTCGTATCTCTCCATATACCGGGTGTTTAGATAAAAATTCTGTCAATGGAAAATAACATTTGCGCATTGCCATTTCACTGTTATCCATCAGTGTTTTAAAAAATAATGAGTCCCGGTATAATTTTTTTAACTGATTCCATTTCCCTTCCTCTTCCATTTTTTTTAATGCTGACCCCAGTCCATAATATCCCGTTACATTTTGTTTTAGCTGGCTCCAGGATCCAACATAAGGAATAGCACGAAGATCTTTTAATGTAAAGCGGGATGTAGCTCCTCTTTTTGCCGGCCGGGAGCCAATATTTGTTTCGGCGTAAAAACGTAATGCACTTGCATGACTTAAATAATCAAGAAAGTAGGGATGGTCTTTTAATTCGCAGTAAGCAGTATAACTTTCAACTGCTAGTGACTGCAATAAATGTTCTTCCTGTTTATCCAATGTAGTTTCTTTTGTAGAAAACAATTCATTCGATATGCCGGCATTCATCAGTTGCTCAATATTAAACTGTGCGGCGTCAATTGTTCCAAAATTTGAACTCACAGTTTGCCCCTGCACGGTTAGTTGAATTTCTTTATTTGCAATATTTTTTCCCATGGATGCATAAAACTTATGCGTTTTTCCTCCACCTCTTGCAGGCGGACCACCACGACCATCAAAGAACAGAACATCAATATTATTTTGCCTGGAAATTTTTGTAAGCTCTTCTTTTGCTTTATAAATACTCCAGTTAGCCATCAGGTAACCACCATCTTTTGTGCCGTCACTAAAACCAAGCATGATAGTTTGTTTGTTACCCCTGCGTTTAAGATGATTTCCATACGCCGGATTGCAATACAACTCACGCATCACAGCTGATACATTTTGCAGATCATCGATCGTTTCAAACAGTGGAATGATGTCAACATTTATTTCATCTTCCTTATATCCGTTTAATAAAAACAATTCCATCACTTCCAATACATTCTTTGCACTGTTGCACTGGCTGATGATATACCGGTTGCACCCCGATTCGCCATTATCCTTCTGTATTGTTTTAATTGCGGAGAAAGATGCAATCGTTTCTTTCACCATTTCTTCCGGCACCGACTCTATTTCTTCCATCTCTTTATTTGAAAAAGAAGGAATAAGTTGAAATGCTGTTTCGGGATTTTGTTCCTGAATTGTTTTTAAGACTCTTGTGTGTATGTAACTATCCTGGCGAATATCCAATGATGTAAAATGTAATCCAAACAACTCAACTTTGTTAGCAAGATTTTCAACTAAATGAACAAACAGGCTGTTGTGTTGATAAATCAATGTTTGCCTGATCTGTCCAAGCGTGGCAAGTATTTCTTCTTTTGTAATATCTGTTCTGGCGCCAGGAATAAAAATATTGTTGTAGAGTTTTTTTTCCAGTTCAGCCAGTACATTTTCCACGCCATCAAAAGTGAGTCTTCGTCTGATACGGCGTACTTCCAGGTAATAACATTTAATAATACTCCCTCTTAATGCATCGGCAACTTTCAATGTTGTTTCAGTTATTACAAAAGGATTTCCATCTCTGTCGCCACCCGGCCAAAATCCCATTTTTAAAACCGTGTTATCCTTATTTACTTCGTTCGCAAAATTTCGTTTCATAAAACCTGCAATTCTTCCGGCTGCCGGATAAAAAACATTTTCCAGATACCAAATCAAACTCACCGCTTCATCATAAGGTGTTGGTTTTTGCTTTTTAAAGAAAGGCGTTTTACCTAATTGCTGAAGATACTGATTGATGAGAGTTACATTATTATCAGCAATAGCTCTCGACAAATCATTGATAATGCCTAATACGGCACCCGGATAAAATTGTGTAGGATGCGCTGTTAAAACTAATCGTACAGAAAAATCTTTTAATTTTTTTTCCAGTTCTTTTTCTTTAGCATTTGTTTCTATTTCTGTTTTTAAATGATGAAGTGTGCCCGATCCATTCATATCATGCACTTTACTGAAAGCTGCGTCTTCAAGGGCATCAAACAAAACAACTTGTCTTTCGGCATATTGAACAAACCGAAACAGTAAATCCAACTGTTCCTGCTCTGTTTTATAAGTAGTGTGTTTATCAAAAAATTCTTGTATTATTTCTGAAGGACTTTGTTTCTTTTTAAATCCGTCTTCGATAAGTGTAAGTAATAAGGATAACAAAATACCGGTACGTTCTATCCGGTGAAAGGGCAATGAAGTAAACAGGCTGTTATATAGCTGAAACTTAATGCCGACTAAATTTTTAAAATGCTGCAATGCATTTGTTGATTGATATTCCATCCAAACTAAATTAGTATTGATTTGCCGGCAAGCAGGACAGCTAAGATACATCAATTGCCGTTAAAATTTTTACGGCACAATTGCATAAAAATAATTTACCCCTAACGCTTGTTATATACCCTTTAAAAGTTTATTTTGTGTCCATTCAAACAATGGTTCTGCACCTATTACATATCAACTCTTTTACACTGCTCATTTCAATGGCAGGTACCACTATTACAACAACAAATACGATCCGCTAAGCGGATTGTATATTACCATATTATAACCCCGGGTCTGCAAAGACTGTTTGAAAAAAAAAATCTTTTTATAATTAATCCCATTTGAAAATAGCATGAAAGTTTTAAAATTTGGCGGCACATCGGTTGGCAGTGCCGGAGCAATCAAAAAAACAATTGACATTGTAAATAAGAAATTAACAACCGATAAAATACTGGTTGTTGTATCTGCACTGGGTGGTACTACCGATTTACTTATCAGTAGCGGGCAATTAGCCGCAGAAGGAAATGAGTCGTATAAAGAGCTACTTACAAAACTGGAACTCCGCCACCTGGATGTTGTAAAAGAAATTATTCCCGTACAGCAGCAAAGTAGTGTACTGAGCCAGGTAAAAAAATATTGCAATGAAATAGAGGATATCTGCAACGGCGTTTTTTTGTTACACGAATTTTCGTTGCGTACAAAAGATAAATTAGTAAGCTATGGCGAATTGCTTTCTTCAAAAATTATTACAGCAGCATTCAATTCAAATCGCACAACTGCTGAATGGAAAAATTCTGCGGAGCTGATAAAAACAGATTCCGGTTTTGGAAATGCTATTGTTGATTTTACTACAACGAATAAACTGGTAAATGATTTTTTTCAACAATTGAATTCAAATCTTATAATAACACCCGGATTTATTTCATCAGACAATCAGAATTCAATTACAACACTCGGTCGCGGCGGATCAGATTATACAGCTGCTATTTATGCCGCGGCATTAAATGCAGATGCGTTGGAAATCTGGACAGATGTAAGCGGTATGATGACTGCCGACCCCAGGTTAGTAAGCAATGCTAAAATAATTCCCGACATCAGCTATCAGGAGGCAATGGAACTTTCTCATTTCGGGGCAAAAGTTATTTACCCACCTACTATTCACCCGGTGATGAAGAAAAAAATTCCTACTTGGATTAAAAACACATTTGCACCCGATGATTATGGTACATTGATAGAAACAGAAGTAACCAGAAACGGTAGCAGTATCCGGGGCATTTCAAGTATTGATAAAATTTCTTTAATCAGTCTTGAAGGTGGTGGCATGGTTGGTATCCCGGGTTTTAGTAAAAGATTATTTGAGGCCCTGGCATTGGAAAAAATAAACGTAATCTTAATTACACAAAGTTCATCTGAAC
>JANOFP010000469.1:0-6364 GCA_031413675.1 Bacteroidota bacterium | reverse complement strand
GTACATCAGGTTGGCCGATATATATATAAGCGTTACGATTAATGTACCGAAGAATAAAGCCAAACCAATATTACGTTTAGGATTTTTTATTTCTCCGGCAATGAATGTTACGTTGTTCCAGGCATCGCTGCTAAAAATAGAACCAACCATTGCTGCTGCTATTGCCCCTATCAATACTGTGCCGCTGATAGAAGTCCAGTTACCAGTTTTTATAAACCCACCAGCTGCATCTTGTTCTAATTGCATTGCATTAAAACCTGTACTCCAGTTTTCAGTCCAGAAACTTTGCTTTGTCAGTAAAAATCCAAGTATAATTAATCCGAATAAAGAAATCAGTTTTGTTGTAGTAAATGTTGTCTGAATTATTTTACCACCCTTTATCCCTTTTGAATTTGTCCAGGTAAGAAAAAGAATTAATGCAATAGCAAGCAACTGAGCCGCAGAAATTTTTATAAAGCCAAGATTCAGTAAAATATTATCCTCTCCCACTGCCGGAATAAGATATGCTGTAAACCTGCTAAAAGCTACTCCAACTGCTGCGATAGTTGCTGTTTGAATTACAGCAAAAAAACTCCAGCCGTACAGAAATCCTGCAAGTGGATTGAATGCTTCTTTTAAATAAACATACTGTCCCCCTGCTTTCGGGTACATGCCACTGAGTTCACCATAACTTACCGCTGCTATTATTGTCATAAATCCTGTGATTGCCCATACGGCAACTAACCAACCAGCACTGCCAACATACCTTGTAATATCAGCACTCACAATAAATATTCCGGAGCCAATCATAGAACCCGCAACAACCATTGTTGCATCCATTAAGCCAAGTGATTGTTTGAATTCTGCTTTTTCTGCACTCATATGTTTGGTTTAAAATTCAAGATAAGTATTTCAACTCACTTTCGGATAATACCAATTTGATTTAATCTTTAATCCAAAAAAATCGGTATTCCCGAAGCAAATCGGGACAAGTATACCGAGAGCAAAGACGACTTTCGTTTTGGACTAAATTGTATGGCGATTCGGTATAACTCGAAATAAAAAGCCCCCCGATGAATCAGGGGGCTTTCATGTTTCAGCAAATAACTTTTTATGGCTTCTTTGTTTTATACTCTTCGTTCAATCCCTTAATAACTTCAGTTGTGATATTATAAAGCGTATCCACATAATAAAACATTCTGTCTTCATACGACATGATATAAGTATACTTTCTGTCCTTATTAAATACTTTCAAAAAGTCTTTAATATTATTACGCAATTTCAATTCATTCTGATTTACATATTTTATATACTCCTGTTCAATGTTTTGTTTACGATCTGTAACATTTTTTTGAATTGCCATCAGTTCCTGCTGGTGTACTTCACTTAATTGAGATAGGCCTGCAGCCTGGTCCTGCTGCGCATAGGCATTTAATTTTTTTTGATAACTATCCCCCAATTTTTCCATTTCCAGGTTATTATCAGATTCCATTCTCTTTATCTTATCCAGAAAATCTTTTGCATACGTATAATTTTCCTGAACAGAATCCATATCAATATATGCAATACGTGTTTGAGGTTCCAATTTTCCCGAATCGGATGTAACCGTTTTTACCGCATTGTTTTTTTTATTTCCACCGAAATATAAAAAAAGTAATACAGCCGCTGCTGCCGTTAAAACAAGATTCCAGATCAACATTCCATTTTTCATTCCCAACATTTTTTGCAATTTAAATATGAACCACCGGGCAAATATAATTAATCAGGTACTTTATGAAACACTTAACATCGTTATTGCTGATAATTTTTAATTCGAATGCTTTCGCCGATAAAAGTCATTTCGTTTAGAAAAACAAAAAGGAGCAAATAAATCTGCTCCTTAATTTTTTATCCTTGAAATCATTTAATCGTTTTAATCTGAGATTCTTACTCTTCGTCATCAAAACTCATAGCTTCACGTGTTGTCTGAAGCAATTCATATTCTTCTTTGCTACCCACGATTATGCTTTCAAATTCCCGTAACCCAGTACCAGCCGGAATCGGATGACCTGTAATTACATTCTCTTTCAATCCGAGCATCTCATCGGTTTTACCTTCGATAGCCGCAGATGAAAGCACTTTCGTTGTTTCCTGGAATGATGCAGCCGAAATCCAGCTTTGCACACCTAAGGATGCTTTTGTGATACCGAGTAAGGATGGAGATGAAGTTGCAGGTTTAGCGTCACGAAACTCAACTGCTTTCTTATCGCTACGGCGAAGAATAGAATTTTCTTCTCTTACTTCACGTAGAGTTACAATTTGTCCGGCACGCATTTTACCACTATCACCAGCTTCAGTAACTACTTTTTTATCATAGATATAATCGTTCTCATTGATAAACTCAAATTTATCAACCAGGTCTTCTTCTAAGAATCTTGTATCACCCGGATCAACGATATAAATTTTACGCATCATCTGCCGAACGATAACCTCAATATGTTTATCATTTATTTTTACACCCTGTAAACGATACACCTCCTGAATTTCATTTACCACATATTCCTGCACGGCAAACGGTCCTTTAATTTCTAAAATATCAATTGGTGCAATTTGTCCATCACTCATTGGCGTACCTGCTTTTACAAAGTCACCGTCCTGAGCAAGGATCTGACGAGTTAAGGGTACCAGATATTTTTTCTGTACACCATCTTTTGCTTCAATCATTATTTCCCGGTTACCACGTTTGATAGCTCCCATTGTTACTACACCATCTATTTCAGAAACAATAGCAGGGTTGCTTGGGTTTCTTGCTTCAAACAATTCAGTAACTCTTGGAAGACCTCCGGTAATATCTCTCAACTTTCCTAATACTCTCTGAATTTTCACCAATACTTTACCCGCTTTCACTTCATCACCTTCTTCGGGTATGATATGGCTTCCGGTTGGAAGGTTATAAATCTTTTTATCTTTTCCTTCTACAACAATTGATGGGATTTTTGTTTTATCACGGGTTTCAATAACTACTTTTTCACGGTGTCCTGTTTGCTCATCCGCTTCTTCACGGTAAGTGACACCTTCTATTACGTTATCAAATACCAATTTACCATTTTGCTCGGCAACAATTACGTTATTATAAGGATCCCAAGTGCAAAGAATATCTCCTTTCCGGATTTTCTGTCCGTCTTTTACGTTCAATGTTGCACCGTAAGGAATATTATTTGTTATTAATAAGCGATCATTCTTCGTATCGATAATTCTTACCTCACCTGTACGACCAATTACAACCTGAACTTTTTCACCATCCGGGTTTTCAACCGTTACAGTTCTTAATCCATCAAATTGAATATTACCATCAAATTTGGCTGGCAATGTTGATTCAACGGAAGCAGAACCCGCAACACCACCAACGTGGAAAGTACGGAGTGTAAGCTGTGTACCCGGCTCACCGATTGACTGTGCTGCTATGATACCAACCGCATCCCCTTTCTGTGCAAGATTTCCGGATGCAAGATTTTTACCATAACATTTTACACAACATCCGCGTTTACTTTCGCAGGTAAGTACAGAACGAATTTCAACAAACTCAATTCCTGATTCTTCTATTTTCCGTGCTAAGTCCCATGTTATTTCTTCACCTGCAGTAATAATCAAATCTTCATTCAATGGATTGTAAATATCATGCAAAGAAGTACGACCAGCTATTCTATCGCTTAATTGTTCAATTACATCTTCGTTGTCTTTTAATGCACTTGTATTGATACCACGCAATGTGCCGCAATCCTCTTCCGTGATTACAACATCCTGTGCCACGTCAACCAAACGACGGGTTAAGTAACCGGCATCAGCCGTTTTCAACGCCGTATCTGCAAGACCCTTCCGGGCACCGTGTGTAGAGATGAAGTAATCTAATACATTCAATCCGCCTTTGAAGTTGGAAAGAATCGGATTTTCAATAATCTCACTTCCCGTGCTACCCGATTTTCTTGGCTTCGCCATCAATCCTCTGATACCAGCAAGCTGTTTGATCTGTTGCTTACTACCTCTTGCACCCGAATCGAGCATCATAAACACTGAATTGAATCCTTGTTTATCAGCCGCAAGTTCACGAATCAACGTTTCTGTAATACGGGTATCCACACGACTCCAGATATCTACGATCTGATTGTAACGTTCGTTGTTGGTAATAAGACCCATATTATAATTTTCCCAAACTTCATCCACTTCCACTTTTGCATTGTCCAGCATTTCTTCTTTTACATCAGGAATAATCAGGTCATTAATATTAAATGATAAACCTCCCTGAAATGCGGTACGGAATCCAAGTGTTTTAATATCATCCAGAAACTTCGCAGTTTTTGGAACGTTGGTAATTTTAATTATATCACCAATAATTTCACGTAGATTCTTTTTTGTAAGCAACGCATTTATAAAACCAACTTCAGCAGGAACGTGTTGGTTAAAAATTACACGACCAACTGTAGTTTCAATTAATTTATGCTCAAGTAAACCATCCTCGTTACGAATATTGGTTTTTACTTTTATCCATGCATGCAAATCGGTTACCCCTTCGTTATACGCTATTATAACTTCATCTGCATTATAAAAAATCATTCCTTCACCACGGGCTTTTGCCCCACCTTCACTTCTTCTTCCTTTTGTTAAATAATACAAACCCAATACCATGTCCTGAGAAGGAAGTGTGATGGGCGTACCATTTTGAGGATTCAAAATGTTATGTGATGCAAGCATTAATAATTGAGCTTCTAATACTGCGGCATGACTTAACGGAACGTGAACAGCCATCTGATCACCATCAAAGTCGGCGTTGAACGCAGCACACACCAACGGATGCAATTGAATTGCTTTTCCTTCAATCAACTTGGGTTGAAATGCCTGAATTGAGAGACGGTGAAGTGTTGGGGCACGATTCAGCATAATCGGATGGCCTCTTAAAATATTTTCAAGAATATCCCAAACGATTGCTTCTTTTTTATCAACTAATTTTCTTGCACTCTTTACGGTTTTTACAATTCCTCTTTCGATGAGTTTGCGAATGATAAATGGCTTGAACAATTCAGCAGCCATATCTTTTGGCAAACCACACTCATGCAATTTCAATTCAGGGCCTACCACGATAACCGAACGACCAGAATAGTCAACACGTTTACCCAACAGGTTCTGGCGGAAACGGCCTTGCTTACCTTTCAACACATCACTCAATGATTTTAATGCACGACCGCCTTCGGCTTTCACTGCATTTGATTTTCTTGAGTTATCAAATAATGAATCAATCGCTTCCTGCAGCATCCGCTTCTCATTACGAAGGATAACTTCAGGTGCTTTGATTTCTAATAATCTTTTCAACCTGTTATTACGAATAATAACTCGACGGTATAAATCATTTAAGTCAGAAGATGCAAAACGACCACCATCTAATGGAACTAATGGACGCAATTCGGGTGGTATAACAGGAATATACTGCATTACCATCCATTCCGGACGGTTATTGATTCTTGTATTTGCATCCCGAAATGCTTCTACTACACTCAAACGCTTCAAGGCATCTGCTTTACGCTGTTGAGATGTTTCTGTAGCTGCTGTATTCCGTAAATCAAATGACATCTGATCAAGATCTATTCTTTGCAACATATCATGGACTGCTTCAGCACCCATTTTTGCAATGAATTTATTTGGATCATCATCAGGTAAGTACTGATTGTCTTTTGGCAACGTGTCCAGAATATCCAGGTATTCTTCTTCCGTCAATAAATCACCGAGGTTCTGACCTTTTTCTGCACGAATACCAGTTTGTATTACTACAAAACGTTCATAGTAGATGATCGTTTCTAACTTCTTAGAACTTACACCTAACAGATAGCCAATTTTATTTGGTAATGATTTAAAATACCAGATATGAACAACCGGCACCACCAGCTTGATATGTCCCATTCTTTCACGACGAACTTTTTTCTCCGTTACTTCCACACCACAACGGTCACACACGATACCTTTATAACGGATACGCTTATACTTACCACAAGCGCATTCGTAGTCTTTTACCGGGCCAAAAATCCTTTCGCAGAACAAACCATCTCTTTCAGGTTTATACGTACGATAGTTGATCGTTTCAGGTTTCAGGATTTCCCCATAGCTTCTCTCCAGGATAGTATCAGGAGATGCTAAGCCGATGGTGATTCTTGAAAACGCTGCTTTAGGACGATTTTCTTTTTTGATAGCCATATTTAATATATCTAATTACTTAAAATTTCTTGTTTCGTGACTCGTGAGACGTGAGGCGTGAGTAACTCACGATTCACGTCTCACGAAAATTATTCGAACTTAAGATCTAAGCCTAATCCACGAAGCTCGTGAACTAATACGTTGAACGATTCAGGCACACCAGCTC
>JANOFP010000468.1:0-7790 GCA_031413675.1 Bacteroidota bacterium | reverse complement strand
AGGACTCTTAATGACATTAAATCCGGTAACTGGCAGGATGTTTTAACGAATTTCTTCCAAATCGGGTTAAGTGATTTGTCAGGAACAAAAAGATCCCTGGAATTTAAAGCAAATCTGTTTGCACTAAAAGCAAAAGCTGATTCAACACTTTTAGTAGATACAAATTATGTCAAACAAAGTTTTGCCAGAAATTTCCAATTCAACTTTGCTTTAAAACTTGATAGCCAGTATCGCTTTAGTGGATTAAAGGCTGGATTCACGTTAGCGCTTATCAATAAAAGGGATAGTTCTGTGTTAAACCTGGTAAAGACCCCGGCAGACGCCTATTTTGTATTATTTATGGATTCTCTTCAATTTGTATTTAACAGGTTTAACCGTTCACTAAGAAAACCGGGAAATCTATTTAAAAGTGAAGAAGACTCATTGCTTTTTTTGAAAACAAAAAATATTGTAGATGCATTACTGGAAGCGGGGTTATTTGACTCGAAACTTCTTCCAAAAGAATTTCTAAAATTTGCAAATTTTCAAATAATAGACAAAAATTTCAGAGTCTTTGACAGTCTCTTTAATGCAGAATTAAGAAAACTAAGACAAAGACCTTTACTTACACTTTCTGCAAACGGAACTTTTTCTGATCAGAGGGGACTATTTAGTGAAGGGAAAGCGGAGATAATTTATCTACAGGGATTGACAAAAAAGGGAAGAAATCTTGAAATGGATTTACGTGCAAATATTTCAATCGTCGATACAGTTATTAAAGGTATAAAAAACAGGGTTGAGTTTAGTGCCTCTGGAGGTTGTAACTGGTCTATTGTAACTGCTTCTAAAAATGTAAACAAATCCCTTGTGGAGTTTAAGCCTCATTTTGAATTCACTTCAATACCCAGAGGCCGGTTTCCGGGTGAAGAGAAAAACAAATTTTCCGCTAATGCTGAATTTAGAATAAGAGCCACGGATAATGTATGGATACCACTCACTCTTAAGTATGATTTAAAGAATAATAATTTTTTAGGGTTTTTAAAAGTTGCATTAAATATGAATGCGTTTAAAAAATCTTGATATAATGATCTTGGAAAATAAGATCTCATTAAAATGGTCGCTAGAATGAATTAGGATGTGCTTAGGCTTTTTTGAATAATTTTTTTCTGATTTAATTAAAACCTTTAAACTAATCATTTAAAAACAAACTTAAACAAACTTATGATTGGTTTTAGAATTTTAAACTCAAATTTATATTTTCATTTTTGAGATGATTTGATGCTTGGTTTATAATTACTATTCTTTTGTTAAGGAATTTCCTCACATCTTTCACATTTTATTCCCCCTAAAATTCCGTTACTTCGTCATCGAAAACAAATAACGGGATTTAGGCATGCTCAAACTCGACTGGTACATATTAAAAAAATTTTTAACCACTTTTATCTTTTGTATGTTGTTGTTTACAGTCATTGCAGTTGCAGTTGATAGCAGTGAAAAAACAGAAGACTTTGTAAAAACAGGATTAAGTACCGGGCAGATTATTAGACAATATTATTTTGGCTTCGTTCCTTTTATCTGGAGTTTACTTTTCCCCTTATTTGTTTTTATAGCCGTTATATTTTTTACAAGCCGGATGGCTACCCGTAGTGAGATTGTTGCAATACTTGCAAGTGGTATAAGTTATAATCGTTTTCTTCGCCCCTTTATTGTAGGTGGTATTTTATTGTCGGTGGCATTGTGGGTAGGAAGCCGGTATCTTATTCCCAAAACAAATTCGATTAAAAGCAGTTTCCAAACAACCTACTCTGATAAAAACGATCCTACAAAAAACAGAAGTTTTTCCAATTGCTACAATTGTTTTTATCTGCGGGTAGATGCGGATACGTATGTCGGCATTAAAGAATGGGATACGGCAAATAAACGATCCCGTACTTTTTTTATGGAGAAAATAAAAAATGGGAAAGTGTTTTATAATCTTCGGGGTGAAGTGCTGAAATGGGATACAACAAATAAAAAAGATAAATGGGTTGTACTAAATGCAGTCGAAAGATTTGTGGATAGTTTAAAAGAAACGATTAAAGAGTATCCGGAGTTAATTATTAAAATGAATATAAAACCGGATGAACTTCGCAAAGATGAATACCTGAAAGATAAACTCACTACGCCTGAATTGTCAGCATTAATAAAAATTGAAGAACAAAGAGGCACTGAAGGATTAAATACATTGAAAGTAGAAAAGTACAGGCGAACAGCAACGGCTGTTACGGTATTGCTACTTACCATTATGGGAGCTGTAATAGCCAGCCGGAAAACCCGCGGCGGCAGCGGATTGCATATTGCATTCGGTATTGTGATTGCAGCCTTATTTATTTTAAGCGATCGTTTCTCTACTGTATTTGCAACCAAAGGCGATTTTCCACCACTACTTGCAGCTTGGGTACCAAATATTGTTTTTGCATTCGTAGCAATTTGGCTGTACAAGAAAACGCCGAAATAATCAGTGACTTAATTTCGAATTGGATTTTTATTCCTCGTAAAATTTTACATTGTTATCTGTAAGAAATTTTTTTATCACCGCAGCATCTATGCACTGTCCAAGATGAATGAAAGAGTAATCAGTAACTTTTTTAGATTTGTTATCAATGAAAATTTCTTTATCTACCAGGTCGAAACCCAGGTGAAGATGCTTGGTAGAAAACTGCATACCGCAAACGACACCTTGTTTATTAAAAAGTGGTCCACCACTTTGTCCTCTCAAACCCGGTGTACTTAGTTCAATTCCATACAGACCATTTTTTTCCATTAAAAAACGGGTTACCATACCCTCTATCGGAAACCGCGGTGAGCCATTGTTACCAGTTGTTGTCCATTCTATATCATCCGTAGTTTCATTATAATTAAAATTAGTGAACTCCGGAAACGGGTAACCAAGCCGGCATAGAAATTCACCCTGTTTAATTGTTGTAATATCTTTTTTAAAAATAGCGAAATCCGAATAGTGCCGGTTTGTATAATCATTGAATTTAATAATTGAAAGATCTAAATCTGGATGATTGAACCAGGTAAAACCCGATAGGGGAGACACACAATCAACAAAAGAATTTTTAATCTGAACCACTGTTTCAGCAGTGTATTTATATTTTAACTCCAGGCCTTTTAAATGCATTTTAAACTTTCCATCCCTGGGTAGTTTATTCATTTCGTTGCGAAAATTATTGTAATGCGTATTGATGGCTTCAGATTTTGCAAGTAACTCCGCTACATGTTTACAGGTAACGGCATAGCCTTCTTCATTTACAAAAAAAAGAGTGGCGGCACCTGGAATAATTTTTTTCCCGCCATAGGTTCTCATTATTGAATGTACCGGTCTTGTGTAACGGGACGTTTTTTCTATTGCATCAACAAACATTGTATTTTTTTAGGGTGACTCAATTTGTATAAATATAAGTTTTTTTTGTTTTGGAGTAATAGAGACAGGACTAATCATGTATTGATTTACTTAACAAGTGTAGTTATTATTCCAGTGAGTTGTTTTTTTAAGTCATTAGCATCACAATAAATAATTTTAAAATCACTGGCACCTGAAATGGTAGTGGAATGTTCGGCATTTTCATTTCTTAAATACAGGATGGGTTTGTTTTTTGCCTTGGCATAACCTACTTCTACTCCGATACCAATTGCCTTATCGGAGGTTTCAGCAATCAGCAAATCACTTTTATCAATTGCGGCAAAGGCTTGTTGCATCATTTCATTTTCCATCCCGGGTGAAAATGAAAAATTGTCAACAAATACAAATGGCAAGATGGAACAAGTTTTTAAAGCATCAATAATTGCATCCAATTCTTTTTGCAAAAATTTTCTTTTACTAAAGCTGATGGCGATATATGCTTGCATGATTGAAGTTAATCACAAAACGCTTGTATTGCTTACAGCTAACTGCAGACAATAACGTATAACTAAAAAAATATTTTCAATTTTTTAGAACCGGATGCCCAGTGATAAACCCGAACGCAGGCCGCCCCACGGGCCGTCTAATTTTACCGTTGCTCCATTTGCAGTTACGATAACCGTTTTATTGGTAAGTGGAATATCAAAGTCTTCGAGTTGCTGACGCAGATCATTTTGCTCTGTTGGTGTCAATGTGGTACTGGTTGTTCCAACGAAATTTCCATTACCCGAACCATAATGCGGACCCAGTATCCAAAGGTCAAGACAAATATGCTTGCTGATTGTGTATTGCGTACCAAACAAAAGTCCACCTGTATTGGCAGTTACTTTACCTGAAAGAAAAATATCGCTTTCCGTATTTAAAGTATTGGTATATGAAAATTTTACATTGTTTGCTTTGAAAGAAGCATACCGGTAAAACGGAGCAATATAAAATCCTCTGCCATATCCTTTTTTACTCAGATATAACCGGATCTCAGGTGTAATAGCTGTATTACTCAATTGTAAAGCATCCAATACATCTTTTGTATCCGGGTCGTTATCCGAAAGATCAAGAATTGTATTTTTAAATGGAACAGAGGTTTCCGGCATGGTACGGAAAGCAAGTGCAAAAGAAATTTTTCTGGTGACGGCTCTTTCATATTGAAAGGAATAGTTTTTTAATGCCAATGCTGTAAGATTTACTTTGAACATGTTTTTTGGCTGTTCCTTTTTTTTATCCTGTGCATAAACACCGGAACAAAATAAAGCTGTTAGAACAGTGCTGAAGAGAAATGAGGATGGTTTCATAAAATGGTTTTTTATTTAGGTGTAAAATACGAAGTTGATTTAAGAATCGTAAAAGTAGTTATTCGTAAATCAACCGAAGTTGCAATTAAATGTTTCTTTTTTATTATAGAAGGCTAAGAAGTTTTTTCCGGTCAGAATCCAAGGCACAAGAAATTATGCTATTCAAAAATAGGCGAAAGATTTCATCCCTCAACTTCAGCAACAATTTTTGAAAGCAAATTATTTATAACACCTAACCGCAAACCTGCCTGCCGGTAGACAGGGAACAGAAAGGGTTTACAACAATCAAACTCACTTTACTTTGGTACTATACAGGAAATATATGTTAGCGCAATTATTTTTTTGACTTGACGTCAATTTTATTTTTTAACTGCAAAGCAGATTTAGCATTTAATGCCGTAACTACTTTTTTGCCTGTTCTTGATTCCAGTTCTTTTCTTGCCACGTTGGCTACATTGCCGCCCTGCTGTGCTGCTTTTTTACTGTCTTCAAAAGTTTCGGGGTTTATGGCCTGCGAAATATCTTTAGTAGATGCTTCGGCAAGCATGTTCAGAATTAATTCGGTATTGGTCATGTTATCCCGCAGGTTTTCTTTTTTCAATCCTTTTAATATTTTGTATTCTTTGGTTGTTTTATCAGACCATGCATTGGTGATGATGTCGGTAAGCGTTGCAAACTGAACGCCTTCTTTTAATCCTCTCTTTTTCCATTCGTTGGTTAACTCTTTTCTTATTTCAATACTTTTCAGCCGCTGGTTAATCCAGCTTTCTGAATAGCCTAATTGTTGGTATTGCAGCAATGCCCGGTCAATTGTCAGTTCGGGGTCCTGCATTTCGTCTAACCGTTCTGCAGCTATTTTGGCCAGCCAGAGTTTAAAAGGTTCTGCTTTTGGCGATGGTATAGATTGTATCAACCTGAAAAGTTGTTCAGTGTCGGCTACATCGGTCATTCGCATTTTACCGTCTTCTGCTACTAATTTCAACCGGTTACAATTTGTAACCGTTTCATTTCCTTCCTTGAGAAGCCTGTGTTTTAATACCTTCCAGTAGTTCCGGGCCCCCTGAAAATCACTTTGGTCTGTCAACACTTTTACCACATCAACAATTGAAAAATACCACATCTCATTTTCCTCATCCCAAAGGGCTCTTACTTTTTTATCTTCAAATATTTTTATAGCATCTTGTTTTTTCATTTCAATTCCTCATTTTAATAATAACACTATTCAAAAATATGCGAAAGATTTCATCCTTAAACTTCAGTAACAATTTTTGAAAGAAGTTTTTTTTTATTTATGAGTTCCTATTTGGGTGGCGAATCAATTTCTGCCTCTAGTTGTTTTATTTTCCTTTTAACTGAAAAATTTGGGTTAACTCGTAGCCCTTTTTTAAGCCATTCTAGAGCAGCTTTATTATCGCTAATAGATAGATATATGTCAGAAATTTGTTTATAAAAGGTTGTAACGGTATTTGGACTTAACTCATATGTTTGGTTGTCTAATAGATTGAAAAAAAAATCTCTTTTCTCGCTCAAGTCGATTAAAGAAAATGCATAACCAAATGAAAACAAAGTTTTAATTTTTGCGTAATTATATAAGTCACATTTAAGTATTTCATCGAGTAAAGATTCTTCAAGCTTAAAGTCATGAAACTTTGCATTAAGCTTTTCTGTTAAATTGAATTGGCAAAGATTACATAGAATGTAATACTTGTTCAACAGTGTCTTTTGTGTAAATGGTTGGTCAAAGGTGAATAATAAGAGGTCTCTAATAAATGGAATCTCGGTATCGTATTCAACTATTTTATTTAGTGTTTCAATCCGTGAAGATGAAGTAGTAATTTCCAGTTCTTTAATTGCGTTTGAAACCTGTTTAATGTAATTCGATTTTTCTTTCTCTCTGAAATAAATTAAATCTATTAATTCGAAGTCAAGACCTTGAAAAGTTTCTTCAATCATAATAAGCTGATTTTTGCTAATTGTCGAATTTACAAAACTTCCGGAGCAAATTTTTAATGATTGGTGTTCCCTGTTCAATAGAATTCCCCCAGCCCAAAGGCTGCGGGATAGAGCGGATACCCCCGACGCTGCGGTCGGGGTCTGTGACCCGGCAGGAGGGAGTAGCAGCGATAGCCCGAACTGTAGCTGATTTATATTCTTCAGCCGACAGCCCAACTTCGCTATTATCTTTTCAAAAAATTGAAGATTTCTTATTAGCTACGGTGGGCAGGCCCAAATCATTTCTTCAAATTTTGCCACCCACGCCTCTTGAACTAACTTAGCGCATCAAATTAATTTTTTCGTTCATACATTATAAAGCATTATTAAATGGGAGTTATAAAAGACACATTCAAACTAAAAGCAGATGCTGCGGCTATTGAAATTAAAGATTTATTGAAAGAGCATGGCAATAAAGTAATTGGAGAAGTAACATTGGCACAAGCATACCAGGGTATGCGTGGCATAACAGGTTTGGTAAGCGAAACATCTTTGCTCGATTCGCAGGAAGGTATCCGCTTCCGCGGTTATACAATTCCTGAGTTGCAGGCGAAACTTCCTAAAGCTCCCGGTGGTGATGAGCCCTTGCCCGAAGGATTATTTTTTCTGATGCTGATTGGCGATTTACCAACAAAAGATGATGTGGACCATGTAACCAATGTATGGCAGCGCCGCAGCCATGTGCCCAGTCATGTGTTTGAAGCAATAGAGGCATTGCCTGTAAATACGCATCCGATGACGCAGTTTGTAGTTGCGATAATGGCTTTGCAAACAGAAAGTCATTTTGCAAAACGCTATGCTGCGGGTATGAATAAAAAAGATTACTGGGATGCTGTGTTTGATGATGCCATGGATTTGATAGCCCGGTTACCACGGGTAGCTGCATATATTTATCGTCGCAAGTATAAGGATGGTGAGCATATACAACCCAATGGTTTATTGGACTGGGCAGGAAATTTTGCACACATGCTTGGTTACGAAAATGAAGAGTTTAAAGAACTGATGCGTTTGTATATGACTATTCATGCCGATCATGAAGGTGGAAATGTAAGTGCACATGCGGTGCATTTAGTTGGTAGTGC
>JANOFP010000467.1:0-9826 GCA_031413675.1 Bacteroidota bacterium | reverse complement strand
GTTATCGGTCAGGTTAGATAATTTTTCAACAGAAGTTAATGTATCGTACACACTACCAAGATTCATAATCAGTTTTTCAACGGAATTAAGCACCAGCAGAATAATAATTTCTGCTGCTATAAACTGACCGATGTTGAGTTGCTGATTTACCAGTAGTATGGTACCTACTATCAGCATAGCAGCAGTAATAACGGTTTTAAATATTACCAGTACATTATACTGAAACAACAGTATTTTGAAATGTCTGTTACGGGCATCCAGATACCCGGTCACATTTTCATCTGTTTTTTGCAGGTGCAGGTCATTGCCTTTAGTAAGTTTAATGGATTTAATAACCCTGGCCGTTTCTTCTAACCAGCCGGCCACTTTATATTTAAATGTACTTTCATCTATGCTTGTTTGAAGCCCCTGGTTTCCGGTATAGCGGATTATCAATGATAAAAGAAGAACTAGAATTAAGCCAAATAGAATAAATGCCGGGTGATAAAAGGATAATAAAATCAATCCAAATAGTATCTGGATACTGGCCGTGGGTATATCCAATAAAATTTTGGATAAGCTTTTCTGCAATACGGGGATATCAAAAAAGCGGTTGACCAGTTCTGGCAAATAAGCTTTATCTGTTTTTTTGAGGTCTAATTTTGGAATATGTTCGGCAAAAGCAAAGGCGTATCGGACAAATATTTTTTGCTGAATTTTTTCAACAATCTTCATCTGGTTTACCTGCATAATACCGGCAACCAATACGCCTGTTACTACCAAAAAAATAAGCACAATTAATGATGCTCTCATAGAAGCACCAAGAACAAAACCAATGATGGCTTGTACACCCAATGGCAGCGATAGTTGTATTAACCCATTTAAAATGGCATAGTAATAAACTGCAGAAATTTCTTTTCGTTCCAGTTTTACCAGGTTCAATATCCTGGCGACTGGACTTTTGGTAGTCGACATGAATCATTTTTTATTAATCGGTTATAGAATAATATCGGCTATGCTAAAGCATAACTAAAATCAAATTATAAAAAAACGACTAACAAAAATTGGGCGGGGGGGTTAACTTCTCTAAACAAGGTGAAGTATTAATTTTTTCAGCAAAGTGAAAAGAGACACTGGCTTTAGCCGATACTACTTTGACAAAAAGTGAAAGTGAAGAATAATCATTCTTTTCCTTTTTTTCATTCGTATCAGCTTTTTCTTGGTCTAGATTAAATACAAGCACATTATTCTCCTTAGTAAGTGTATGTATGGCAGGCACTACCTGTAACAGGGTAAAGATAAACAATATAAAAAAGGAAATCTTTTTCATTGAAGTGCAAAAGTAATTTCTATTACCGACAATATGTGGATCTGATTGTCAAAAAATTGTAACTAAAAACTGTTTAACAAAAGAAATTTTTTCGTAGTAATTTATTAAACAATCAATCTTCCACTTCTGTCGAACTTTCCGGCAGATGATCATATGCCCCTTTCAAAGCATACCAGCCAAAAATCATCAGACCTATTGCAATAGGAGTAAAAATGATAATAATAATAATCCAGATGACAGGATTATTGATGTCTTTGGTTCCTTTAAGGTCAATATATTTTATGGCACTGCTTACTAAGAAAAAAATTACTGCGGGTGCTAGTACCAGCCAGATGATGCCGAGATATTTTTTTAAACTGTTCATTTATTTATTTTCATTAAAATAGTTAAATATGCCTGGGCTGTGTGTTGGTGGTCTCCTTTAGGGGAGGTCGGGTGGGGCTTAGTCTGTAACATCTTTATCAATTTTATTTGTCAGATAAATTGTTCCAATTACCAAACACAATGCCGCCACAACAATAGGGTACCATAAGCCAACTAATGGATCGCCGGGAAAAGTAGTAGTAAGTAACAAACCAATGAATGGAACCAAACCACCAAACACTCCGTTGCCAATATGATAAGGCAGGCTCATAGATGTGTAACGGATTTTTGTTGGAAACATTTCTACTAAGAAAGCGGCGATGGGACCATAAGTCATTGTTACAAATAATATCATTAACCAAACCAGGAAAATAAATTTGATGTAATACTCGGTATTCAATTTTTTATTGATAAATTTTGGACTCTCGTCTCTGTTTTTTACATACTCTTTTGCTCCCGCAATTTGAACAATGGTATCTGTGGATGTTTTAGTAAAATTTGTTCCGTAATAATTTTTGTACCGGATTGTAATATCAATCAATGAGGAGCCATCCGTATTAATTCTATTTACAGTATCCGATGTCATTACAATTAAATCCTGCTTCATCCAATCTTTCGCATCGCTATCCTTTAGAAAAGTTGAAAATATGGGACGATAGAATACAACTCCCAGCAGCATCCCCGCCATCATTATCCACTTTCTTCCAATTCTGTCACTCAGCCAACCCCAAAAAACAAAGAACGGTGTAGCAAATGCTATTGCCCATAATAGAATCGTTCTGCTTTGTTCAAATTCAATATTACATTTTGTTTCTAAAAAATTCTGTGCATAAAACTGACCGGTGTACCAGATTACTCCCTGCCCCATTACCGCACCAAATAAAGCAAGTAACACCATTTTAAAATTTCCTTTATGCCGAAAACTTTCTTTCAATGGATTCGCCGAAGTCTTTCCTTCATCTTTCAGTTTAGTAAATAGGGGAGATTCTTTCATCTTCAAACGTATATAAATAGAAATGATGACCAGAACAATAGAAATCCAGAAAGGATAACGCCAGCCACCCCACTCAGCATTGAATGAAGTCTCACTCATATTTAATTTTACCAGCATAATTATACCGAGTGCTATAAATAATCCCAGTGTCGCAGTTGTTTGTATCCACGAAGTATAAAAACCTCTTTTCCCTGCTGGAGCATGTTCTGCAACATACGTAGCAGCACCGCCATACTCACCACCCAATGCAAGACCTTGTATCAATCTTAATAATAAAACTAGAATAGGTGCAGCAATACCGATGGATTTATAACCGGGTACTAAACCAATTAAAAAAGTAGAGCCACCCATTAAAACCAATGTAAGCAGGAAAGTATATTTTCTTCCGATTAAATCGCCCAACCGCCCAAATACCAATGCTCCGAATGGGCGGACAATAAAACCGGCGGCAAAAATTGCCAATGTAGAAAGTAGTGCAGCGGTTGGGTTCCCTTCCGGAAAAAATTGAGTGCTGATTGTTTTGGCAAGCATTCCGAAAATGTAAAAATCGTACCATTCAATCATGGTACCCACAGAAGAAGCAGCTATTACACTTCTTATTGTCGTTGGTTTCATGAGTTCAAGATAGGTATTTGTTGATTGCACAAAAATATTTTTACCGGAATCGTTCCCAAAAAAAATCGAAGTTGCAAAACAGTTCTGTAAATTTATCGTCTGATAAATTCACCAATTAATTTTAAAGTATGCCATATCCATTTCAGATAAATTCAATCGAACAGTATGAGATGTCGTATCGGGTAAGTGTCAATCAACCCGAAGAGTTCTGGGCTTCTATTGCAAAACATTTTTATTGGAGAAAAACAGCTGATAAAATTTTGGAGTGGAACTTTAAAGAACCCAATGTAAAATGGTTTGCAGGAGCCAAGCTGAATATTACAGAAAATTGTATAGACCGCCATTTAGAAAGGTTGGGTGATAAACCAGCCATCGTATGGGAACCCAACAATCCTGAAGAAAGAGTAAGAGTAGTTACTTATAACCGACTTCATAAAAGAGTTTGCCAGGTGGCACAAATGTTAAAGAATAATGGTGTAAAAAAAGGAGATCGGGTTTGTATATATATGGGTATGGTACCCGAGCTGGTGTATGCAATATTAGGTTGTGCAAGAATTGGTGCTATTCACAGTGTAATCTTTGGCGGGTTCAGTGCACAAAGTATTGCTGACAGACTGGATGATGCACAAGCAGAATTTATTATTACCTGCGACGGTGCTTATCGTGGTGGAAAAGATATTCCATTGAAGAGTGTTATTGATGATGCATTGATCGGGAATAAAAAAGTAAAAAAGGTAATTGTATATACAAGAACCAGGACTCCGGTTTCCATGATCAAGGGCAGAGATCTTTGGTGGGAAGATGAAATGGAACATGCCGAATCACAAATTGAAAAAGAAGGAGTGGTTTCATTCCCGGCTGAAGAAATGGATGCAGAAGATCCTTTATTCATATTATATACATCTGGCAGTACCGGCAAACCAAAAGGTGTTGTTCATTCCAGCGCAGGATATATGGTGTGGACTACTTATACATTTGTAAACGTGTTTCAATATCAACCCGGTCAACTGTTTTTTTGTACAGCCGATGTGGGTTGGATTACAGGTCATAGTTATATTATTTATGGCCCTTTATGCGCAGGTGGCACATCATTAATGTTTGAAGGCATACCCACGTTTCCGGATGCAGGAAGATTTTGGGATATAGTAGATAAGCATAAAGTAAATATTCTTTATACAGCACCAACAGCCATTCGAAGTTTAATGAGTTTCGGTTTAGAACCACTGAAAGGAAAAGATTTATCATCCTTAAAAATTTTGGGAACTGTAGGTGAGCCCATAAATGAAGAAGCATGGCATTGGTATGATGAAAATATAGGCAAAAAGAAATGCCCGATTGTTGATACCTGGTGGCAAACAGAAACAGGTGGAATTTTAATTTCAAACTTTGCAGGTATTACACCGGCAAAACCATGTTGGGCTACATTACCAATGCCGGGTGTTCAGCCAATCCTTGTTAATGAAAATGGAAATGAAGTAATTGAGAAAGATGAAAATGGGTTGATGAAGGGAAATCTTTGCATCAAAGCACCCTGGCCATCAATAATAAGAACTACTTATGGCGATCATGAACGATGCCGAACAAATTATTTTGCCACATACAAAGATTTATACTTCACAGGTGATGGCGCTTTAAAAGATGAAAACGGGTTTTACAGAATTACCGGCCGTGTGGATGACGTACTGAATGTAAGTGGTCATCGTATTGGTACAGCCGAAGTGGAAAATGCAATCAATATGCATTCTGGAGTAATTGAAAGTGCGGTCGTAGGGTACCCACATGAAATAAAAGGACAGGGCATTTATGCTTTTGTAATAGATAATAAAATGCATGGAGACGAAGAGCTAACCCGCAGAGATATATTACAAACCGTAACCAGAATAATCGGGGCAATTGCAAAACCGGATAAAATTCAGTTTGTAAAAGGATTGCCAAAAACAAGAAGTGGGAAAATTATGCGCCGGCTTTTGAGAAAGATTGCAGAAGGTGAAACAGAAAATCTTGGCGATACTTCTACATTGCTTGATCCGGGAGTGGTGGAGGAAATAAAAAATGGAAGGGTATAATTCATTGAAATTATTTTAAAATAATTATAAGAGAGCTTTACACGCTTCTTTTAAAAGGAGTTGGAGCCTGGTAAAAAAATAAAGCAGCCGGGTATGCTGCTTTAAAATGGTTTTCCCTGCAAGAAATTTATTGGGTGCAAAACTCAATCATTTTTTTTATTTAACAGAAACAGTAAGTAAATAAATATCCACAACCAATCCTCCTATTTACTGCCGAAGAATTACTTTAGCGGCTATTCTGCAATCTGATGAGAGTTAACAATACAAAAAAACAGAAATGGAGTTCGTACCTGCGGCTTGCCCTGTGGGTTTTATTAATTCAGTTTATACTTATGAATGTCAGCGCTTTTTTATATGCCGGCAAACTAACTAAATTTTCAAGTGCTGATTTCGTAAAAAAGCAAACAGTTCCCAAAAATATTTTCTCAAAAACATGGCGATTATTTACCGGTAAAAGTTTCAGTAAGGCAATTGTAAATGCAAAACCCGTTTATAGCTACGAAACAGTTTTACTCAAAACAAAAGACAATCTGACTCTGGAAGCCTGGTATATAAAGACAGATTCAGTATCCAAAGGAACCGTTGTTTTGTTTCATGGATTAAACAATAGTAAAAGCAGCAACATAAACGAGGCAAATGAATTTCGCTTTATGGGCTATGATGTAATGCTGGTTGATTTTCGTGCACATGGAAATAGTGAAGGCATTACAACAACAATCGGATGGAAAGAGAGTGAAGATGTAAAACTGGCTTATGATTGGTTAATTCAAAAAGGTGAAAGTAAAATTTTTCTCTGGGGGTTTTCCATGGGATCGGTTGCAATTATAAAAGCCGTAGTAGAAAACAAATTGAATGTAGCCGGCATTATACTTGAAATGCCTTTTGGTTCTTTGCATCAGCACATGAAAGGCAGAGCACCAACATTTGGTTTTCCCAAACAACCCTTTGGCGTATTGGTTACTTTTTGGACAGGGGTAAGAAGGGGTTTCAATGGATTTAGTTTTAACATCAATAAATATGCTGAGCAGCTAAACTGTCCCGTACTGTATCAATGGGCGGATAAAGATATCTACGTTACAAAAAGCGAAGCAGAAACTTTGTTCAATCATATTTCTTCAAACCAAAAAAAAATGGTGGTGTATGAAAATGCAGAACATGCATCACTGTCGCAACAAAATATTACAAAGTGGCGGATTGAAGTGGAGGGGTTTTTAAAATAGGAAGAAGCTGTTTAAAAAATAATACCACCACAGGTTACACAAATTTCCGCTGATTCTGAATCAAACATAATCTGTGTAATCAGTGGCCAGATCTTAAACAGCTTCTAAATCCAAATATTATTTTTGAATGATAACTTTAGTCCCGTTTTTTACAAATCGATAAATCTCTTCTACCTCGCTTCGCTTCATGCTTATACAACCAAGCGTCCAGTTTTTATATCGATCCACTACAAAATCTTCGTGTGGCCAAGTGCCATGTATGCCGATGCTACCCCCTATTCTTGCATTAACTGGTATTTCACCGCGTTGTTTTCTTGCATTGAATTTTCTACGGCTTTCTTCATTGGGGTAATCGATTGCCAAAAACCGGCTCCATTTATCGTGTACTCTTTTATTAATTATTTTAAAAGTTCCTTCCGGCGTTTTTTTATCCCCCTCCATTTTTTTATCCTCCAGCGAATTGTTTCCAAATACAACCGGGTAAGTGCCCCACCATCCATCCTCATCATAAATACTCAGCTCATAATCCGATTTATCTATTACAATATAAATAGCACCAACCGGGTTGACTGACTCAGACCTGAATTTTAAATTGCCTGTATGATTGATGGAAGCGATTCTTGTATGATTGGCCGGAAACACACTGCCAAGTAATACAGATGTGAGTACGAAAGTTGTTTTCATGGCTACTAACTCTTTTTTAATAGTTAGTAAGTTTCAAACGACGTGCCGTAACTTTTTATTTTCTTCTATACTTCTATTTTAACTCACTCTTTGCAAATTAAAAGCAGCATTTTATTTTTTGTAAGGTTGATTCACCTGTTGTTATTACACGAAAATACACTCCGGCTAAACCGTAATTATTTTTATTCCAAAAATGTATTTATCGCAGAAAATAAAAAAACCTGCAATAAATATTGCAGGTTCTGTTTAAAATAATTTTAGTTATTTCCCTTTGTAAAACGATTTATCATTAATCAAAACTACTAATCCGTATTCCAACTGAATAAGGAGTGATATTTAAGCCACGCTCATACATACTACGTGTAGCAAGCGAACCATAAAATTTTATTTCTCCCAGATTTAGTTCCGCTATATAGGAAATTTTGAACGGTCTCAAATCAAAATCATCTCGTGACTTGCGTTTACCTTCGTCACTTGTTTTTGTTTTGTTGTGGCTGCCGTATAACCAGCCGGCACTTGCACCCACACTAAAACCAAAAGGCTCGCTGCGGTTGGGGGTAAAGTTAAAGTTCACCATCATAGGTACTGTAAGATAATTCGCTGCCAGTTTGTTTTTTGAATAAGTACGACCAACCGTATTATCCAATGAAACAATGGGTGCATTTGCAATAGCAGGCGGATTGGCGTTGTACCGTATATTTTGTTTGTAATGATAGTTGTTCAACTCAACACCAAAACCATATTTAAGGTTTACCACCCTTTTTATAACACTTAACCTTTGCATAAAAAACCAAACATTTACATTTCTCGATTTTCCGTTACGAAGGTTGAACCAGCTTGCATTACTACCCGGGGCATATGCCTGAGCATCTGTGGAAGCATAGTTTGATTTATCATCGTAGTTACTAAAACCTAAATCAACAATGCCCCAATTGGTACTAACCTTGGAGTGACTGCTATTTCGCCGATTATGCATTCTTGGTTCACGGTGTATCGATTTTTCTCCTTGTTTGCGAATGATTACCATTCCACCAATACGGATCGTATCGTTTTTTGGGAAATTCGCTGTGCTGTCGGTCTGAGCCATACTTACCATTATTGTACATGCTGCCATGCACATCAGTAAAATTTTTTTCATATAAAAATTGTTTAAGAAAATTAATTATTAAAGCTTAACGGTGAAAGCGGCAATTCGCAGCTTATCATCATCAGTAGCTTTGATACCTGTATTTTTTTCAAAAAGCCTTGTGATTTTCCGGAGCAATCCTCTTGACTTTTTGTTTTTGCTTTCCTCATCCGTATTTAGTTCGGTATCTATATTTGTACTACTTATATATAACGGAGCAGCTGTAGAAATGGTTACATCTTTTCTGTCAACTAATGTTTCATTAACATTCTCCTTCTTTTCAATTGTCCTGACATTTGCAATTGCTTCATTTTTCTTTTGATTGCTTACATTAAATAATGGATTGTTCAGCGGACTTGGTAAATTATTTGAAGGCGGTTGTTTGTTAATTGCAATCTCATCTTTCTTTTTTTCATTTGCCACAACAGGTGTTTGCAATTTTATTTCTTTGGGTAAAATCTGTTTTTGCTTACCCGTCTTCAAAGCAAGATTATTGGTCTTCTCTGGGTTCTCAATTGTTGGTTGCTCTGATTTTTTATCCAGATTAAGGGGTGATTCATTTTCTTGAACTTCTTTTTTTACAGCAATCTTTTCTGCAGGATTATTTGTTCCAGGAATCTTTTTTTCTGATGGTTTCGCTTCCGCTATGTCAATCGCTGTTGATTTTTTATTAAAGTAAACTATAGCTGTAACAGATACTGCAAGGAGAATAGCAGCGGCGGCCGCCCATTGCATCATTCGCAACGGAACCACTCTTCTTTTTTCATTACCACGATATAAGACCGATTTATTTTCAAAAACAATTTCTGCTTCAGGCTGCAGCTTTGCTTTACGGTAAAGGTTTAATTCTTCCTGAAGCCTGATTGATTCGCGAATCAATTCTTCAAACTTTTTCTTTTCATCAACTGGTAATTCATTGTCTAAATAACATATCAATGATTCATCATATTGGTGCAGTTCATTTTTATTTTCAAACTTTAATGATGTATCCGTTGTTAAAATTAAATTCAGATACGTATCGAGCTCATCTTTTAAGTCAGGATTAGACAAAACAAACTCATCCACCCTACGGCGATCATCGCTGCTGAGTTCGTTATCCGAATAAAGGATAAAATACTCTTCGTAATTATGGCGGTTAATATTCATTATTAAATTTAATCCTAAGACACTTTAAATAACGTTTTCCAGTTTCACCAGATAGTTTTTCAACTGAACCCGTGCCCTGTGTAAATAAACTTTTACCTGGCTTTCACTTAATCCTGTTATCGTACCGATTTCTTCATAACTGTACCCTTCATAATCTGTCAATAGCACTAGGCTTTTTTGAATTTCACTCAATCTGTTGAGTGCTTCTTCTAAAGTCTTTCGTAAGTTCTGTGGTGCCATATACTGCACTCTTGTATCGTCACTAAAATCTTCTTTCAGGCTTATGCGTTTTACTTTTCGTAT
>JANOFP010000466.1:0-2074 GCA_031413675.1 Bacteroidota bacterium | reverse complement strand
ATTAATTACTCCGACATATTGCCAGCCTGTTGATGCTGATGGTATTGGCTTCTGCAAAGTTCCATGCCCGGATTCTACATGTCCAGGTTGGGGTGTAAAAGAAGTTGAAAAAACATGTGCTGAAAAATTAGGTGAATTACCAAGTGTGTCCTTTACAAAAGGTAACAAATTGGATGATGATGCAAAAGCAGCATTAGCTACTGTAGCAAGCAAAATGCGTAATAATGCAGCTTGTAAAGTTGTCGTAGTTGGTTATTGCTCATCTAATAAAAAAGAGCAGCAGTTAAGCTGGGATCATGTAAACGCAGTAATCACTCACATGGTGGAAAAAGAAGGTATTAGCGGCGACCGCTTTATCTTTAGCTATGGAAATGAAGGTGGCGATTGCAATACCGTTGATCTGCGTGCAACTGCAGAAGGTGAAGAAGGTGGTCCAAATACGGTACCAGCACCTCACCCAAATCTTAGAAAGAATTAAGTTTTTCGTTATACTTTTTGCTGATAGATGAGACCCTCCCTTTTATAGGGAGGGTTTTTTTTCCAAGCAGGGAGTAATTTGGAGAAATATCTTAGGCAATTCTTAACTGAGATGATTTGGCATTTAATATTTTTTCTGCAAGTTTTGCGCTGAACAATTAACTTTGCTGGCTTTTATGAAGAATAACATTTTAATTCTTATTGCGGTTTTTTTAGTGGCAGGTTGTGGGGGTATCAATAAAATACTGAAAAATAAAGACCCTGAGTATAAATTGAGGATAGCTGAACAGTATTTCGCTAAAAAGAAATACAGCAAGGCACAATCCCTCTATGAGGACGTTATGCCTTTTTACAGGTCGCAAAAAGAATTTGAGGACATTTATTATAAATTTGCTTACTGTGCTTATTATCAATTGGATTATGATAATGCAGAAAATTTGTTTAAAAATTTTCTAGAGCTGTTTCCAAACAGTGCAAAGTCAGATGAATTAGATTATATGCGGGCTTATACTTACTATAAGCAATCCCCAAAAGCTGAATTGGATCAAACAAACACGACTAAAGCTTTAGGATTGATGCAGATCTTTATTAATACACATCCTGGCTCTGCTCGAAATAAAGAAGCGTATGAAATAATTGAAAAGCTTAGAACCAAACTTGAGGTTAAGGAATATAAGAGTGCAACGTTGTATTATGATTTAGGTCAGTTCCGTGCAGCTGGTGTTTCTTTTACCGCATTGCTCGACAATTTTCCAGAAAGTCAATTAGCAGATGAATACAAATTCATGATCATAAAATCATATTACAAGTTTGCAGAATTGAGTGTCGAAGAAAAAAAACAAGAACGCTTTGAAAAAGTAGTAACAGAATGTAACGAGTTTAATGATCGTTTTCCTGAAAGCAAACTTGGTAAAGAGGTAGAGCTTTTATTAAATCTTTCTAATAATAATCTAAAAAATCTGAATAATGAGTAAATTAAGACGTCAGCTTAGCGTTGGCACAAGCAATACCGTAGAGACTAAAAACCTTGACGAAATAAAAAAGAAAACTGGCAATTTATATGAATCAATTTCTATTGTAGGGAGAAGGGCCAATCAAATCAATATTTCATTAAAGGAAGAATTGCATGGCAAACTGGATGAATTTGCAAGCCACACCGATAGTCTTGAAGAAATACATGAGAATAAAGAACAGATTGAGATATCAAAGGCTTATGAACGCATGCCTAACCCAGCACTACTTGCCACTCAGGAATTTCTGGAAGACAAAGTTTATTTCCGGAAAAGCGAAAACGATCTTTTTAGTTAACCTCTATTTATAAAACAATTTTCAGCGTCCCGTTAATATCGGGACTTTTTTATTTTATAGAATTCATTTCTGTATTTGTACTCCGGGTATTTATCGTTTAATTGTAATATTTCTGATATAAAATTGCCGATATAAATATTACTTTTGTTTAACATGTTAGCCGGGAAAAAAATATTGTTAGGTATTACAGGTAGTATTGCTGCCTATAAATCAATTTACCTTGTACGGTTATTGATAAAAGCCGGGGCTGAAGTAAAAGTTATTCTGACACCTTCGGCGAAAGATTTCG
>JANOFP010000465.1:0-3458 GCA_031413675.1 Bacteroidota bacterium | reverse complement strand
TTTAAAGGACGTGTAGAAAAAGAAAAATTATATGCTTTAAGTTTTGAATAAGAATTCAGTTACAAATACAAGACAGGTTTGTATATGGGCGAAATAGAATTAGATATTTTCCATCATCAACTTATTATATCTAGTAATATTATTACCTATGGCCATGCAGCAACCACAGAACTCACGGAACAAATACGAGAAGAAATAGAAACCCTATGGAATGAACCTGCTGGCTATTCAATATTGAAAGACGTAAGATTGAATATTGTCTTTAAAATTAATGCATGGATGCAAAACGAAATTACTCCCTTAGAAATATATCAAAACCTTGATCCCCGCAATAATTATTTCCGCATTGAAGAATTTGCTTACGGTAATATTTCATTTGTAGATGGATTGAAATGTAATAGCGGATATTTTAAATCAGAAAATTTATACAAAGGATCTACAACTGCTGCGCATGAATATGGTCATACATTGGGTTTAGATCATCCCCCGGATTTGGATATCCGGGGGCAAGGCGTACCGGGAATTATGTATCCCAGAGGAACATTAGTTGATCCGCAATTTCAATATGATGCAAGTAAGCCCCCCGGAGTACCGGGCGGCACCCTGCATCCGATGAATAGAAAAGTTTTACAATCAGATATTGAAAATTTAAACCTCCATAAATTAGAATACATACAAGGCAAATCGATACTTGGGGAATTTACAAGTGTCTTTCACCACAAGCATGCAGATGGTGAAGTATGACGATTTTTATTCTCTGCCTAATTTTTGCATTGCTGATTGAATTGTTGAAAATTGAAATGAAAATCCAGTGCCCTCAATTTTTTTAGAACTAACTGTTGCACTTTTCAAAATCTCAGTACTCATTTCGCCCAACATTATTTTTAAAATAAAGGAAGGAACATACAATGGAATAAAGAATTTTCTTTTGACTTTTGCCAAATTCAATGTCAATTCTCTATTTGAAACCGGGTTTGGTGCAACAGCATTATAAACACCACTCATTTTTTCATTTTCAATTGCATACAAAAACTGGCTTACCAGGTCATCAATATGAATCCAGCTTATTATCTGTTTGCCATTTCCTAAAATAGTTGCCAGCCCAAATTTTAATGGTTTATTAAATTCTTTGATTGCACCACCCTCATTACTCAATACAATTCCAATTCTAAATTTCACCAATCTTTTTCCAAACGCTGAAACAGGATCAATGCTTTCTTCCCATTGCTTACATACGCTCCCGAGAAAATCGGTAGAGGCCGTATCTGTTTCGACAAATCTACTCTCCTCCTCTTTTGCAAAATCATTTTCGCCATAATAACCAATAGCGGATGAGCTGATAACCGCTTTTACATTGCCCCCATATTTACTAATAGCATTTACAAGGACTGCAGAACTTTTAATCCGGCTCTCCATTATTTCGTTCTTTCTTTTATCAGTCCACCTTTTTTCTGCTACGGATGCTCCGGCAAGATGGATGATAAAGTTTGCTTTTTTAATTGCTTCAATATCTATCGTATTCTTTTCAATATCCCATGCTGCATAACACAACTGTTTGCTAAAAGAATTCTGATTACCGGGGGTTCTTGATAGCACAATCACTGAATATCCTCTATCCAGCAATGCTTTTACAAGTATTTTACCAATTAAGCCTGTACCGCCTGTAATTAATACTGTTTCCATTTTGATAAAATTAATAAAACTCTCTTACCATTCATTTAATTTATTCTTTCAAAGAAACAAAAAACATATCTTCATCCTGAAATAATTTTAATTATGAGTTCAGTTCTCACAATTGATAACATTACAAAATTCTATGGTCCTGTTCGTGCATTAAATGAAGTTTCATTTGAAGTTCCCAAAGGTTCTGTATTTGGAATACTAGGGCCTAATGGAAGTGGTAAAACTACTTTGCTTGGCATTGTTATGGATATTCTGAAACCTACAAAAGGAAATTTTTTATGGAATGGCAAACCGGGATCAAATGAACAACGCAAACATATAGGCACCTTACTGGAAACGCCAAATTTCTATCATTACCTGAGTGGTGAAAAAAATTTAAAGATTGCAGCTGCTATTAAAGAAAAAGGGAAAGAAGATATTCCGATGGTACTTGAAAAAGTAAATCTGTTTCAGCGTAAAGATTCAAAATTCAGTACGTATTCGCTTGGCATGAAACAACGGCTTGCCATTGCATCCACCTTGCTTGGCAATCCTGATATTCTTGTTTTTGATGAACCTACAAACGGGCTTGATCCGGCAGGTATTGCCGAAATCAGGGAACTGATGAAAGATTTAAGCAGGCAAGGCAAAACAATCATCATGGCAAGCCATATACTGGATGAAGTGGAAAAAGTTTGTACTCATGTTGCTATTATTCAAAAAGGTATTTTAAAAACGGTAGGAACGGTAAATGAAGTGTTGTCTGCAACTGCTGGTGAAGCTATTAATATTTTAGAAATAGAAATTGCTGCAGATAATATTGCTGCACTTGAAGATCTATTAAAAGACTTTCCCGGCGTATTAAAAATTCAGAACACCGGAATAAACTTATCAGTACAATGTAATGAAACGATAACAGCTTCTGCAATTAATAAATTTTGCTTTGAAAAAGGAGTTGTATTAAGTCAGCTAAACCTGAGGAAGAAAACCCTGGAGAAAAGGTTTCTTGAAATTACCGGCAACCAAAGCGATCGTTAAACAAAAAAAGTAAAGCATGTTTAAAAATTTGCAAATAGAATGGATGAAAATAAAGAACTATAGGGTTTTCCAGGTTTTCTCTGTGCTATACCTATTGGGAATTGTTCTCATCATCTACATCTTTTATAAGCTCTATATGGAATTGATGCGGGAAATCGTGTCGATGGCTACTAATTCAAATTCGGGGGAGGCCAGGGATATCTTAGGTCTATTTTCTGCGGACACGATTTGGAATACAGTGTGTTTCTGGACGAGTTTTCTTTTGTATTTACCCGGTATGATTATCATCAATCTATTTATCAACGAAGTAAATTTTAAGACACACAGGCAAAATATCATTGATGGGTGGAAGCGGGAAACATTTATATATACAAAGATTGGGTTGATTATCTGTATCACGGTTGTGGTGACACTCATGAATGTGGTCGCAACCTTTGTAATGTGTCAGGTCAGCGGGATCGAATTTTCACTGGTTTCGGGGCTTGATACGCTTGGTTTGAGTTTTATCCAGACTTTTTCGTACCTGATGTTTGCTCTCTTGTTGGCTACTTTCTTCAGAAAAAGCGGGGTCGCAATAATCGTATTTTTTGTTTACGGATTGATTCTTGAATTCCCTTTAATGTGGCTCTTCAGTAAGATTATTCCGGCAATGCAATATTTTCTTCCTATTCAAGTCTCCGATTCTCTCATTCCCTTTCCGCCAATGAAACAGTTTTATACAGACCTTCCGGGACTGTCAATTTTAATACCTGCTGCAT
>JANOFP010000464.1:0-4529 GCA_031413675.1 Bacteroidota bacterium | reverse complement strand
GCAACTCAGGTGCTGCGGGCTCGGTTGAAGCCAGAGGTGCAAGCTGCGGCGGGCGGGCGGCGGCGGATGGGCTCGCCCGCACAAGAATATTTTAAGAAGCCGTAATTACTTTCCACTTGGCTTTAACATCAATGCCTGTATTTGTTTCATTGTATTCTCCATTCCTTGTGCACTACCATCCAAAAATATCACATTGCCTTTGCCATATTCAGCAAAATTTTTAATCGCTTCTGTCCACATGCTGAATAAAATTACATTGGTATCCAGGTTTGCCTGTTTCATTTGTTCCGCAGCTTCCGTCATACCCTGCGCTACTTCCATTCTAAATAAGGCAACACCCTGCCCACGTAATCTTGCTGCTTCTTTTTCCGCTTCGGCAGAAATTTTTATTGCATTACCTTCTGCTTCGGCAGCTTTTGTTTTAGTTATTAATAAAGCTTGTCCTTCGTTTTCGGCTGCAGCTTTTAAATTATTACTTGCCACTACCTTACTCATACTATCCAATATCAACTTGTCAAATGTGATATCATTAATCTGCAGATCCTGTAAATGGTAACCCCACGTTTCAAGCTGTTGATCAATTTCTGCTTTTACATATTCTATTATCTCTTTGCGCAGTGCCAATATCTCTGCTTGTTTTTTTGTAGCCACAAAGGAGCGGATATTTCCTTCAATCGTTCGTATCAATGCCTGCATCAAATCTTTATCTGCAAAAAATTTAAAGGCTACTTTTTTAATTGTTTCCTCTTCGGCATTCTGTACAGAATACAATAACATACTTTTAAAATAAACATTTGCCTGGTCTGATGTTACCGCCTGAAACTCCAGCTCTACCGAACGGTTTTGGATAGAAATTTTTCTTGATACGGTTTCAAGAATGGGAATTTTCATATTCAACCCCGGTCTTGCTATACGTTGGTATTTACCAAACATGGTTATTACACCAATATATCCCTGATTGATGGTAAAAAAAGAACCAAAGAAAATTATTACACCGATAATTGCCCACCAGTAATTTTCAAGAAACTCTTTCATGTTATTTAGTTTTATAGTGCAATATTACAACCAATTTGTTAGTCGCGGATATAAAGTAATACTTCCACCCTTCGGTTTTTTTGGCGACCATTCGGTGTTTTGTTATCAGCAATTGGTTTTGCAATACCCCAACCTCTTGTAATAAAAAAACTTTGCGCCATTTTACAATTTGAAGTAAAATAATTTGTAACAGATTTTGCTCTCTCATATGAAAGCTTTGAATTCGCTATAGCAGAACCAATACTGTCCGTGTGACCTTCTATAACAACTGAATCAACATTGCTACTGCTAATTTTTTTACAAAAACTATCAAGCATTAAATAACTTTTTATATTCAAAACTGCTTTACCTGATTCAAATAATATTTCGGGTAAAACCAAAGTATCAATAATCGTAACAGTAGTTGTACTGATCTTTGGCGGCTCGGGTATTTGATCAATCCGGTGGTAATATGCAATTAGTTTGTTCAGATATTCATGCCGTTCGTTCTGTTCGTAAATTTCTTCCTTTGTTGTTTTCCAGTCGTTACAAATTTTTTCATTGAAGCCAAGTGGTTCCAAAGAAATATTGTCGACGTAAATAAAAAATTTATTCTCTCTGAATATACCTGTTTCCTGGTTAATATCTCTTTTTGAAAAATTACCAATGGATAAAAACAATTCTTTCCCAGTAGCGATATAGTCAATTGAGATTTTCTGCCAGTTGGTATCATTATTACTTATGGGTTCAATTGATGATGAAGAAAAGAATGCCGGGGTTACTTGCAACAAACTATTCTTTTCAAATAAAATGTCGTTAGGGCTAAAATAGATTCCAGTACTATCAAGAATGGGATGTAGCGATTTTAAATAAAACTCAACTCTGTATTTTTTTCCACTCCGCAAACCACATAATAACCGGCTACGGAAAAATGTTCTCAAATATTTTTTATCCGTTACACCTGCTTCAACTGCTATACAGTGCTTTCCCTGATAAGTATGCTGTGGGTTTTTAAAATAATTGCTGAAAGCATTTCCGGTACTAATCCATGCTTCCGGTGAGCAGTTGATTTTATACTCAGTACAAATGTTTTCATCTTCAAACCCGCCATTCACAAGCAGATTTTGAGAACTGGATTTTAAACTCAAAAGAAATGAAATAAGTAAAGCAAAATATTTCATGCTATTATTAACGCAAATTATGAAAGGATGTTATTCGCTTTTCTCTTCCCACACTTTTACTAAATGTACCATTGTTTCCACAGCCTTATTCATATCCTGAATACTTATAAATTCATGTTTGGAATGAATAGCCTGTTCACCCGCAAATAAATTAGGGCAAGGCAAACCCATAAAAGATAAACGGCTTCCGTCTGTACCGCCTCGTATACTTTCCATCTTTACCGTTAATCCAGCTCTTTCAATTGCTTCTTTTGCATAGGCAATTATATGCGGATGCATATCCAAAATTTCTTTCATGTTCCTGTATTGCTCAGTTACAATAAATTCAAATGAAGCTTTTGGATAAGTTCGCATTCTTTCTTCAATCTGTGTACGCAGGTAATCTTCTTTTTTTTGTAAACCGCTTGTATCAAAATCACGAATGATAAATTCGATTGTGCATTTTTCCGCAAGACCTTCTACTCTTACCGGGTGAATAAATCCACTTCTGCCTTCAGTTGATTCGGGTGATAATCGGTTTTTTGGAAGTGCTGCTAAAATTTCTCCGGCAATTTTTAATGCATTTACCATTTTGTCCTTTGCATAACCGGGATGAGCTATTACACCATTAATAATTACCTGTACCTGATCCGCACTAAATGTTTCATCTTCCAATGACCCGGCATCACCTCCATCGAGAGTATAACAATAATCGGCCCCCAATTTTTTCAAATCTAGTTTTGCTGTTCCTTTGCCCACTTCCTCATCCGGTGTAAAAAGAATTTTTATTTCGCCATGTTTAATTTCTTTGTTTGAAATTAAAAAATTTGCCATGTCCATTATCTCAGCCACACCGGCTTTATCATCGCTGCCCAGTAATGTTTTTCCCGATGCCGTAATAATATCATTCCCAATTTGCGATTGCAGGTAAGGATACTCATCCATTTTTATTACCTGTGTTTTATCATCCGGTAAAATAATATCGTTACCGGTATAATTTTTATGAACGATTGGCTTTACATCTGTTCCACTGCAATCCGGTGCTGTATCCAAATGAGCACAAAAACAAATGACGGGAATTTTTTTATCCGTATTTGAAGGGATGGTTGCATAAACATATCCATGGTTATCTGCATGTACATCGGCAATACCAATCTGCTGCAATTCTTTCGCCAACAAATCGCTTAGGTCTTTCTGTTTTGCTGTTGTGGGAAATGAATTGGATTGTGGATCGCTTTGTGTATCCATTTGCACATACCTTAAAAATCTTTCTGCTGCGGTGAACTTGTAATTTGAAAACATACACACTGTATTTTGGGCATCGAATGTACACCAAAACAAAATGGTTTATGGAAATAGACCACAAACCATTAATTATTTAACTTAAAAATATTTACAGAAGATCAGGGCATAATAATAAGCGGACTCGCCCCAACTATTTCCACGAGTTCAATATCAAATATTAAATCCTGTCCGGCTAATGGATGATTAGCATCTAAGAGCACCGATGCCTCTTTTATTTGTGAAACTACAACCTGAAATTGTTCACCCTGTGCCCCACTCATCATTAAAGGCAATCCAACTTCCAATGGCATATCGGCAGGAAATTTTTCTTTTGGAAATTCAATAATCATCTCAGGATTACGTGGCCCATACGCTTCATCATACGAAATATTCAGTGTCTTTTTTTCGCCAGTTTTCATACCGGTTACACCATCATCAAAACCTTTAATCACCATACCAGCACCTACTTCAAATTCTAAAGGATCCCTTCCTTCGGAAGTATCGAACGTATCACCGTTTGTTAATTTACCATGATAGTTCACTTTTACTTTATCGCCGTTTTTTACCTGTTGCATTGCTTCAAATTTTAATAAAAAAATTAAAGGGTGCAAGATATGGGAATATCAAATATGTTTTTGCTTAAGACTGTTGAACTTTTCGAACAAAAAAATTTTTTTATTGACTTTCTATTTTGCTGATAACCCCTGCAAACCTATTTTTGCGCCGGAGAGATGGCAGAGCGGTCGAATGCGGCGGTCTTGAAAACCGTTGAAGCGAAAGTTTCCGGGGGTTCGAATCCCTCTCTCTCCGGCGCAAAAATAAGGGCAGCAATGTTTCAGGCAAAATCAATCTGTGGTTTTATGTATGCTTTTTTCATACAACCATTTTTCTTTCGAAAGACTTGAAAATTGTTTCTTTGAAATAATTCTGATGTATCGTCTAATCTCTCTTAGTTTTTATCTTCACCCATGTTTTTTACCTAAAATAAACACGACCTGGAAACAAAAGAAGGCGACAAACCTTCCCGGAAAAAGCCGATGTACCCGGTAAACGATGCACTGCGGCATTACC
>JANOFP010000463.1:0-16418 GCA_031413675.1 Bacteroidota bacterium | reverse complement strand
CCTATCTCCGCCAGTAATTCTTTGTATGAGGATTTTTTCAGAGACTTCAAACACCTCTTTTGTTCTTGCTCGATGTAAAAGCTCTGGCTTATAGTTAAGGTATTGGTGAATTGGCTTAATTAAATAAGATGAAATATCTTTCCCTTCTAAAAAAGGCTTATAGCCTTCCTTTGCTTCTTCACTTACTATTTCATCTTTGTTTTTAGTAATTACAACACCAAAAATCATCTCTTTACAATAATCACCCAACAAAGGATTCGTTTTTAGCTTTTGAATGATTTTAATTTCTCCTTCATTAGTATTTGTTGTTATAATATATCCTGCGTTTTTAAAATCAAACAATTTTGCAATACTGCTCTCTCCAGAGAAATCTTTAATTATTCTTGTTATAGATGAGTCGTCAGGAATGTTTTTTAATGCTATAAGAATTGTGGCTGTTGTAACAGCACCTTCAAAAACATCTTTCCCCAAATCTGCTAACTCCGTAAGTTCAAATCTGGATAGAAAAAATCTCCTTGAATCATCATATGAAGTAACTCGTAAAAAAGTGTTTGGTATTATAAAAGAAAAAGCTCCTTTATCTTTTAATAGATAAAATGATTTTTCAATAAATAAGGTAAAGAGATTGACCTTTCCTTTACCTGTTTGATACTGTTCTTTAAAATATTTTTTTTCATTTTGACTTATCCCTTCATTTCCTCCAAAAACATACGGCGGGTTTCCAATCACCACATCAAAGCCCGACTTCGCTGAAGCTTCGTCGGACAGGCCTCCCTTCTCAAATATTTTTGGAAATGCTTTTTGCCAATTAAATGCTTTATCACCGGCTACGGCGGGGTCATCTATTAAACTGTTGCCGCATTTTATATTATCGCTCAGGCTGCAAAGCTTGCGGTCTTTCTTAGCAGTGCGCAGCCAAAGGCTAAGCCGGGCTATCTCGGTTGCTTCTTCATTTATATCTACTCCAAAAAGATTGTTCTCCAATATTTCATTATCCAAATCTGTTAATACAAAAGCATCGCCAAATAAATTTGCTTTCAGCTCATCAATGTATTTATGCTCCGCTATTAAGTATTCCAATGCCTGGTTTAAAAATGCACCGCTGCCACAGGCAGGGTCGCAAATGGTAAGATGCAGCAACCAGTGGCGGTAATCATCCAGCAGCTTTACCAGCGTTTCTCTTTTTTTATCTTTTCTTTTCCGGTAAGCAAATATTTCTTCGTTAATAGAAAGCTCCTGTTTTTTTTGCTCACATAAGGCGCCTACGGTATTGGCTACAATGTATTTGGTAATATAGCGGGGTGTATAAAATACACCGTCTTTCTTTCTCTTTGAAGCCCCCTCCCGACCTCCTCCGCCAGTTGGCGGAGAGGCCAAAGAACGTTCCAGTTCTTCGATCTCTGTAAGACTGTGTTCAAAAATATGGCCGAGTATATTTACATCTATCTCTGTTTGAAAATCATAATTGCTTAAAGCAAAACAACTGTCATATAAAATGGTGTCATCAATTTTTATGGCATCTAATATTTCATCGGCTGCAAACAGGCCACCGTTATAAGCAAATATGGTATGTTGTTTTCCTTCGTAACCGGTATTCAGGTAACCGAAGTATTTTTTAAACCTGTCGTAGAGCGGCACTTCAGCATCCAGCTCTTTCAGTTGCTGCCATTGTTTTAATATTTCCCGTACAGAGTTGGGCGGCAGCAGCGTCCTGTCTTCTGCAAAAAGTATAAATAAAAAACGGTCGAGCAGTTTCTGTGTTTTTTGAAACAGTTCAATTTTTGAATGCTGCGGGTTCAGCCCAGCTATATTATGAAACAGTTTTTTGCGAAAGCCGGAGTAATCGGAATAAAGTTTTTTAGTAACAGCTTCTTCCTGCGTAAGCGATGCTTTTTTTATAAGCAGCGGAATATTTTTAAAAATAGTTTGTTCACTGAGGCAGAGATATAATAAGGCGAAACGATCCTGTGTGAGTGTAAACAGATCAAACTCCTCGTACTCGATGGCATCATTGATATAGAAACGGAGTTTTTGAAAATTAGCGGTAATAACATAGATGCAATCACGATGGCGGTGCTTATAACCAAATGCCTGTTTTTCTACTTTATCAAGATCGGTAGTAGTGGTATCTTTTAATTCTATTACTGCGAGTACACGACCTCCCCCCTGCCCCTCCAAAGGAGGGGAGATGATAGCACCATCACTTTTTGTACTGTCGGCTTCGGTTTTCTTTTCCAGTACAAAATTATAATCGGGTTGCGGGTTGAGTGTGTAGCCGAGAACGTCTACAAAAAGGTCCCGTACAAAACCTTCCTGGTATTCTTCTTCTTTTGCGTTGAGTATGTTTTGCTGAATAGTAGCGTTATGAAAATGTGCAGTGAAAGCAGACCAGCGTTGCTGCAGGGTTTCTTTATCAAGATCGTTCAGATATTTTTTTACAACAGACTGCTGGAAGAGTGGCATCGGTAAAATGGATTGATGGTCAAATATAAATGTTTATCCCTGCCTGCCGGTAGGCAGGGTTTGGAGTTTATGGTTTATCGTTTTTCTGACTCCCGGCTCCGAACCTACCTACCGGACAGGCGGGCTCAAAACTCATAACTCTCCTCACTCCAGGTGGTATTCTTTTTTTATCAGATCGATCAATTTGACTGCTCCGGATTTTTGTGAGATCAATTGAACTTTTATATAACGTGCAATAAAATCCTGCATGCGGCTGGTGCGGTTTGCATAGTTTATCAGCAAATTATTATCGTTTGTCATCAACTTAGCATCAGGCAATATGTAATAGTTATCAAAGATTGTGGGTGAATTTGAAGCAACCCTGATGTTATACTTTCGATTAAAAATAGATTGAGATAAATTCTCCCTATCATCACTGGCTTTCATAAAATTATTCAGAGTGAACTCCACACGATTAATTCCCCGCCAATACCTGGAGATGGCATTGGCAATTTGGATCTTTTTAATAAGTCGCATGCCGCCGGAATTACGTAATTGGATAGCTGTCTGATCGCTAAAGGAAACCACGATCAATCTTTCGTTCACGGCATTTTGCCGGTAAATGGTTAAAACGTTGGTTGCGAGATTTTCAATGTCATACAAATTTTTCTTTAGAGAATCCAGTCCTTTCTCCATTGTTATGGCACGCTGTATAGTAGTTTCCAGCATGCTGGTATCAGCAATAAGATCCTCCAGCATACTAATCATGTATTGCTTTTCCCGGTCGCTTTCAATTTTATGCTCCAGTTGGTACTCTGCAAAAAATCCGCAAAACACAGCGAGAAACAACATTAAAAACTCCCAGAAATAATGGGTCCATTTTTTTCGTGTCCCGCCTGATGCGGGATGGGTGTGGCTATGTACTTCCATAATAATTTATTTCAGATGGTATTCTTTTTTTAGTAATCGTATCAGGTCAATAGCTTTAGTCTTAAGTATTTCTTCCTGCTGTCTGACTGGTTTGGCTATCATTTTGAGGAAGTGGATCTCGTTGTAAAGTTTTCCTAAGCGGAGTTTATCAAGGCTTAATAAATAATTTTTACCGCTCGCTTGCATTTCGTTTCCGGTCATTGTTTTTCTATCAGCCTCCAATGATGCAAAATCAATTATTTCCGACATGCACATGAAATATCGTTCGGTTATCCTGCTTAACGCTTCGATATCTAATAATAAGTCTTTGTATCCCAGATCATAATTTATTATACCATCAGCTGCTTTCTTATTTTTTATCAGCCGCATGCCGCCGGAATTTGTCAATTGCTGCATGGTCCTGTCCGACTTGATGAAATCCGGGAATCCCATAACAAGATTTCTCCAAAGCGTATCGTTATACCCGACAGTTATTGCTGGCAAATATGAAAGCACCGTGTCTACCCTCATCTCAAACCAGTCAAACCGGTTTATTACTGTTACAAGATTCGCAGTATCGGTTTGCAGGTCTTCAATCATCGAACTGATATATTCTTTTCCCTTGTCTTTCTCAATTTTATGCTCCAGTTGGTACTCTGCCAAAAAACCACAGAACACAGCAAGGAATAACATTAGAAACTCCCAGAAATAATGTGTCCATTTTTTCCTGCCCCGATGGCTATCGGGGTCGGCAGCTGTGTGAGAGTGTGCATGTACTTCCATAAATTAAAATTTATTCAAAGCGATATTCTTTTTTTAGCATCGATATTAGGCGACTGGCTTTTTCTTTAAGTTCTTTTGCCTGGCGCCGCATAGTTTTGTTGAATACTGTAAGCATGTGAATGCGGTAATTCAGTCGAAAAATTGCTTCTTCTGATTTACGAAAAAGGGGATCATATCCCGGCATATATACATTATTATCTTCGTCCCGCATAGCATTCAGCACACGGCCATCAAATACAGTTTCTGCAATATTGCGGTAGGTATCCATTATTTCCTCTTCGTCAAGGTTACCCCACACATAGCCCCGGTTTACTACATCATATGCTATGATACTGTCACTTATTGAGGCTTTTTGAATTAGCCTCAGGTTGCCGCCATTTTTCAGTTGCTGCATGGTTCCATCAGCTGGTGTAAAACGAAAAGCCACACCCCGGGTAGCATAGGAATTATAATAATAAATAGTGCGGCTATATGTTTCAACTTCTGGTTTGTTGAGCAGTATGATAAAAGAATCAAGCATGACAGACCGTTGATTACGAAGATCGATAATGGTACCCAGCCGGCTTGTGTCTGCCGAAAGGTCACTGATAAGAGAACGGATGAATTTTTTTTCCCGCCGATTTTCTACCATATGCTCCCGTTGATTCTCTGCTAAAAATCCGCAGAACACAGCAAGGAACAACATTAAAAATTCCCAGAAATAATGAGTCCATTTTTTCCTGCCCCGATGGCTATCGGGGTCGGCAGCGGTGTGAGAGTGTGCATGTACTTCCATAAATAATTTATTTCAGATGATATTCTTTTTTTAAAATCTGCATGGTTTCATTTGCCTTTTCGGCTGCTTTTACATAAAAGGTATTTAAAAACTTATTTTGGTTCTGTAATAAAGCCATCATATTATATAATTTTACAGCAGTTCTTTTATCCCACTCAAAAAATCCCGGATTACTGACATTCATACTACTGTTTAAAAAATCAGCTTCCTGGTAATTAATATGATCTTCTATAAAGGGAACAATCCTGTTCTCAGTCAGTTCGCTTTGAATGTTATGATAATGGCTGATATCAGGTAGTATGCCATTATAATATTCCTGAATGCTGTTAACCAGTTTAAAATTTCTGATATACCGTAATGAACCGGAACTTTTCATTTGTTCATATGTTGCCTGGTGAGAAGTAAAGTTCAGTGCCCAAACACTGTTAATCCAATGCCTGATCATATCATAGCGGTTTATATCTTCGAACTTATTTTGCAGCAGCAATAACAATGAATCCTGATGTTTTTTAATCTGCAAAAATTTTTCAGAACCGTTATGAAAAAAAGATGTATCCTTTTTAAGATCTTCATACATGAGAGAAGCAAATTCTTTTGCACGCAAATTTTCAATGTAATGTTCACGCCGGTTTTCAACAAAAAACCCAAGTGTAATTGCCAGGAACAACATTAAAAATTCCCAGAAATAATGAGTCCATTTTTTTCTGCCTGTCCCGCCTGATGCGGGAGCGGTATGGGTGTGGGTATGTACTTCCATCGTTTGCCTCTGTTGATTGAATTATTAAAAAATTTCCGGCATTAAACTTAACTGTACTATTTCTTTAACTTCTTTCGCATGATGCGCAAAATAACCGGAATCAGCATGGGAATATATACAGCGAATATCACATGTGTGAGATAGGCAACCGGCAGCATTACTAAAAAAACAACCGGAACAACAAGTGAAGTTGTTCTTGCCTGTTTTACTACTATCAAATCAACCGGAGGTTCTGCCACTTTATTCTCCGGATTGGTAATATACACCCACATAAAGTGATTCATAAAGCCCATGCCACAAAAATTCAGCACATAAAATGTCATCGGCACTTTTAATTGCTGGCGAAATAACTCCAATCCGGCATATTCACTATAGAAACCCGTGCTGAAAGGCATCAGTGCTACAAAAAAGAGAAAGACAAGATTTAATACTAAAAGCTTGCGGCTATAACTAGTTACATAACCAAACATGCGGTGGTGTACGGTCCAGTAAAGTCCAATCATCATAAAACTGACAATAAAGCCAATGAACTTCGGGATGAGGTCGACTAATGATTGCAGCAATGCTTTATCTGTTACATTTTCATGTATCTCCGGTATTTTTATTTCTATTACTAATAAGGTAATAGCAATGGCAAATACGGCATCACTAAAAAGAATTAGCCTTTCAAGTTGAAATTCTTTTCGCAGTTCGTTGTGGAGTTGATTAGACATTACAAATAAATTAGGATGGAAATTACTGGATTTTTTTAGTTCTCAGTTATGATTTGTAAGTTACAACCCCGAATCCAAAACACTTTAACCGTAATTTTATAAAATGGTTTTCGATCTTAATAAATTAATACCAGCCGAAAGGCAATATTACCTGCAGCATGTAATAGCGCCACGGCCTATTTGCTTTGCAAGTACAGTAGATAAAAACGGGAATGTAAATCTGAGCCCATTCAGCTTTTTTAATTTATTTTCTACCAATCCGCCGATTGTTATTTTTTCTCCGGCAAGAAGAGTAAGAAATAATACAATAAAGCATACACTTGAAAATGTAATGGAAGTGCCGGAAGTTGTTATCAATATTGTTACGTACGATATGGTTCACCAGGTGTCCTTATCCAGTTGCGAGTATGTGAAAGGAGAAAATGAATTTGTAAAGGCCGGGTTCACCCCTGTTCCCGCAACAATTGTAAAACCACCCATGGTAAAAGAAAGCAAGGTGAAACTGGAATGTAAAGTGATTGAAGTAAAACCGTTGGGTACCGAAGGTGGTGCAGGTAACTTAGTTATCTGCGAAGTATTGTGTATGCATATTGATGATTCCCTGTTGGATGAAAATAAAAAAATAGATCAGCGAAAAATAAATCATGTGGCAAGGTTGGGTGGCGACTGGTATTGTAAGGTGGACGAAACAAATTTATTTCTAGTGCCAAAACCAAATACTGAATTAGGAATAGGGGTAGATGCGTTGCCGGAAGCTATCCGTTTCAGTCAATTACTTACCGGAAATAATTTGGGTCAGTTAGCAAATGTAAAAGAGTTGCCTGAGGTAGATCCTTCCTTTTACGATGATAACCTGAAAAATATTGTGCTGTATTATTCACTTAACCCCGATGAGATGGAAAAAGAAATTCATCGCTATGCTAAAAAATTATTGGATGAAAACAAAATAAGAGAAGCATGGCAGGTTCTTTTATCAATAACATAAAAAAAATCCCGGAGTAAATTAACCCGGGATTTAATTTTAATAACGAATTTTATTTTGGCGAACTCAAATCAGCACGACGTATTTCAAAATGCTGCTCCCGGCTCACTACATCATCAACCAGTTGTTTAACTCTTTTATCCCATGCTTCCTGTCCATATTCTTTTACATAAGCATCTCGGAACGCAGTGGGAGGTGTTTTAAAATAATCAGCATCCAGTTCCTGAAAACCATCTTTCAGGTTTCTTATACTCATTACTGTTGGGCTGGAGCCTGCAAATTGTTTTACCAATGTAGAAATACTTAATTGACTGCCTATTTTGCCAAGTATTAACATTGATTTTCTTAACTCAGTAAGATACCCTGCCATCTTACCGTCTTTGATCACTGTAATAGTAAGTAGAAACTTATCGGCTACTACATCTGCTTTATGGCTTAGTGTATCTCTCCACTGGGCAATAAAATTTTGACTGCCGGGTTCCAGTTTGGGAGAAAAATTCTTTTCCAAATCAAGACCATGTTCTTTTGCAGTGGGATTTTTTTTATCCATATCTGCAAAAGAAATAGGGCCCTCTACAATTACATAAGAACCGCTTTCTGGCCCACTGGTTACTTCATACACATCTCGTTTGTCTGACGTCTTATGAAATTTGTCCGAGTGCATTTTCCAACTAGCTTCAAAAGCAGATTTCATTCCGGCTTTGGGTTTTACAACGTTTACCTTGTACAGGGTGCTGCCCTGGCTGTTTGCAAAGAATGCGGCTGTAATAAACAGCCACAGAAAAAATGTTTTCTTCATGTGTTTTGTTTTTTGGTAAAAAATTAAAATACGTTTCCCGGGCAAGGGGGTTTTTAAATTCGGAGTAGTGGATAATAAAATTCAGAAGGTAGAGACAGAACGGGTTTGGTCAGTAAGGAATTGAAGTTTTGAAGATAGATACTTAAAGGTGAGCATGCAAATTTATTTTAACCGGAATGATAAACTAAATATTGCTTATCTGATATAATATTTTTTTTCTGATTAAAACTTTTCTAATTTTAAAAACAACATCAACAACTTTTTTGTAATGCCCAATAAACACTATCAATATTTTTTAATATTTTTTCTTTCTGCGGCATTACTTTCTGCATGCAGCTCACAAAAAAAAGTAATAGCAGCCTGGGAAGATTTAAGATCAAAAGAACCCCAATTGACGGCAAATGAAAATGCATTGAATGATTTGAATGAGCAGATAAAGAAGAAAGCAGAGAACAATGAAATAGATGATACCACAGCCGTACGGATACAGCGGTTTGTTGGCGTATCCAAAGCAGAGATTGATAAACTGCAGGCGCAGAAAGCAATCTTAGAAGGGAAAACGGCTATTGATAAAAGTGATTGGGAAACGATTCGTAAAAATCTTGAGATTACCAACGAACTACTAAAATCAACTGCTGATAAACTGGTAATGATAAATGATTTGCTCAGTCGTACATTAGTTTTAAAAATAGATCAGGATATTATTTTTGAACCGGGTAAATACAAAGTATCTGCTGTGGCAACACAAACCATTTCTAAAATATTTGATCCTGCTGCAAATGAAATAGAATCGTTTATTAAAAAATACCCCGGTGTTGATCTTTCGGTTGTTATCAATGCCAATGGCTTTGCCGATGGCACTTCTATAGCCGAAGGCTCTGCTTTATATAAAGAAATAAAAGCAGGGATAAAAATTCCGAATCCAACAAATAAGGATTTGAATAAAGAATTATCACGTCTGCGGGCAGAAGAAGCAATGAGTTTGTTTAAAAAATATTTTGATCAGCGTTTTCAACCTGGCAATAATTTAAAAAGTATTCTCTACACATATGAAGGCAAGGGAGATGAATTGCCCAATCCCAGAATCTCCGATTATAAAATAGACGATGCAAGAAGAAGAGTGGTGCTGCTGTACTGGAGTGTGTTTCCGGAATGATCACTAAACATGTGCAAACAACCTACTGGTCATTTTTTAAATCGTATTTCACAAATTTTCCTGCATTTCTTTTTACGGCCTCATAAGTGTATTTCTTTTTGCCTACAATATCAGGTCCTGCCTGTATGGAGAAAGTCCCCGAAGACGTTCTATCTGTAAGAAATTCACAATCCTCAATCCTGGTCTCCTTTTTTTTGGTATGTTCTGCAAAAACAACATACTCAATTTTAGTACACAAATCATATCGGATGGTTTTTTCCCTTTTCCCGTCAGAGCCTCTTTCAACTGTTTCGCCTGAATTTTGAAAAAAAACATTTAGCGATTTTATCATCACAATTATTGATGCATCATACTGTTTAAATAATGAATCCAGCCGATCAGTTGAGTCAAAAACAGGTGGCATCAGTTCATCAATGATCTTTGGCATACCGGACTCCAATGCAATGATTTTTGCAGCGAGGTAAGATTTAAGACTATCCGCCAACTCAGCAAATAATGCTTTTTTATTTTTCCGTGTATCCAAACGGTTTGCATCAAAAGAACTAATAATAAGAATGCGTTGTAATATTTGTGCTGTTGCTTTTATATCTTTTAGATGGCCGTTATGCTGCCCCACGATATTTTCTGATATAAAAAAAATCAGTATGAGTAATTTTTTCATGTCTCTTTTATTTTAATCCCAGCCTTGCCATCAGCATTTCTTTTTTTGCTTTACTCACTGAAAGTTTCTCGCCATTTTTTAAAACAACATATCCTCCATCGGTGCGTAAGAACTGTGATATATAAGTAACATTTACCAGCGATGAATGATGTATGCGCTGAAATATTTCCGGAGGTAATAATTCCCCCACATCTCCCAGTGTTCTTGAAATCAGCATTGTTTTTTTCCCGTCAATCATCACTTTTGTATAAGCACCTTCTGCATGGCAATACATGATGGAACTTACATCCACAAATTCATAACCTTCCCGCTGAGGTAAAGCAATTTTTTGTTCGCCACCGGGTTGTTTCATATTCCTTAGCAAATTGGTAATATGCTGCAGGCCGCCGCCTTCTTCCATTTTCTTTTCTACTTTTTGCACGGCCGCTTTTAAATCATTCGCATCTATGGGTTTTAATAAATAATCAACAGCACTTATGCGGAATGCTTTGGCGGCAAACTCATCATGTGCTGTGGTGAAGATGATAGAGAAATTTATTTCACCCAGCACTTCCAGCATTTCAAATCCATTCATCCAGGGCATTTCCACATCTAAAAAAATAAGGTCAGGATTGTTTTTTTTTATTGACAGGATGCCTTCTTTAGCAGAACTACAGGTATCTATAATTTCTACAGAGGGGCAATTTTTCTGCATGTCGTTAAGCAATGCACGGATGCAATGCTGTTCATCGTCTATTATAATGGAGCGTATCATAATTTTTCTAATTCTGAAATTCAATAGCGTTTCAACCGATAGCTATCGGATTTCGAATTTTAAGATAAATCATTATTCTTTTAGTGTCTTGTCATACCGAAGCGTTACAATTATTAGCACCCGAACTTAAAGAATCTAAGCGAGGTATCTCTGAGTCTTTATATTTTGAGATACCTCACTATCATTCATTAAAGCTTTAGGAGTCTTAAATTCACCGTTCGGTATGACAAGACTCCTGTTTTTCAATTTGTAAACTGACACACTAACTGAAATTACAATTTTTGTATGGGTAAAAGATTTCCAGTTTGGTCATCAGTAATTTTCAGTTGATAAAAAATTATTTCTAACCAACAAACGGAGACTGAATTTTTTCTAACCACTATTCCTCCTGCGATAGTTTTAATATGACTTTTGTTCCCAGAGTTTTTCCGTTAGCGTCTTTCTTATCTATGGTTTCAAGCGCAGCCTGCCGTTGTTTCAATAAATTATCCAGCTCCAGTCTCGATTGCGTGAGGTTAACACCCTTACTCTGGTGGCCAATATTATTGGCTGCTTTATTCAGCCTTGAAGCCTCTCTGCCAATACCATCATCATCAATTATTATTTCAACAGTACCATTGTTTTTTAAAACACTCAACGATAAATTTCCGCCGCCTTTTGGAACAATGCCATGCCAGATAGCATTTTCTATAAAAGGTTGAACAATCAGTGCTGGTACTAAAATGGATTTTAAATCTAACTCTTCACCCACATTTACTGTATAGGAAAACTTTGTATCAAATCGCATTGCTTCTAATTGTAAATAGAGTTTGCAGGTTTCTATTTCATCATACAGGCTGATTTCTTTTTTATCAGCATTATTAAATAAAGTGCGGATGAGTTTGGAGAAAGTAGTAAGATAGGTTACACCCCTATCAATTTCTCCTTCCTGTATTAACGACTTAATAGAGTTCATGCAGTTGAAAATAAAATGCGGGTTCATTTGGGCACGGAGGGCTTTGGCTTCCAGTTCAAGCAAATCTTTTTCATGTTTTGCTTTTTGTTTTTCAGCAATCAATAGTTCTTTTTGAAGTGTATTTACTAAAAACCAGGATTTTGACAATTTTAGTAATGATGTAATACTTAAATAAACAATAAAAAAAAGAGAGATCTGAAAAAAATCAAAATATGAAATGAAGAAATAATCAGGAAGTACAATGTTTGACCAACTGGAAAAAAATTCTAGGTTAAGCCAGGAGAATAAAACAATTGAAAAGAAATTTATTATAAAATACCACTTCCATGAATTTGATCTTCTTAACCATGGAAGCAGCCATTCAAGATTTATGTAGACTGGGAGTAAAATAAAAATGTGAAATAAAAAAGTATAAACATAATCGATTTCACCGGGTGTATATCTTATCTTAAATATATATAAAAAGACATAAAATGAAAGTGCCCAAAAGAAAATATGCTGGAGGATTCGAAATAAGGGGTCTTTGTTCCATTTTCTTCCAGTTAACATGCTTTCAGTTTTTTCGTGTCAGAATTATAGTATTGCCACTTTTGAATAAATTTTCATTATTCCCATATTTCTCTAAAAACTGCCCAAGCTCATTAGAGGAAGCTGTAATCACAAATGTGCCAAAAAGAGGATCATACTCATGCTTAATTCTCGCATTTCCATTCAGAATAATTTGTTTAATATAGTCCCCATCAAGAAAATGAAGTATCAAAGAATTATTATTTTTCCATTCCAATTTTGCAATAGTTGATGTTCCCTTACCAAGGTTATATGTTTCTTTTCCATTATTATCCAGACATTCATGAGGTACAAGGTTAATGTAGAATTGATCTTTGATTTTAACCATACCAGCAAACCATAAGTAATCCAGGTTCTTTTCGCGGTAAGAGAGTGCATAAAATTTTGTGTAAAAAATGGAATCTTCGTCGGTATAATGGCCCATTTCTGCAAATAGATCCTTTGCCTTAGTTTTCATAAATCTTTGCACAAGAATACTTCTTGAATCTGGGTCAGTCCATTGCCCCTCGAGATGTTCATCTGTTAAAATATTATCGGGGGTAACTAATGATTGTATAATCGTTAAGCAAGATGACAAGCTAAACAATATAAGAACACCTGAAAGAATATACCTTCTCATATAAAAATTTAATAATCAATAATACGGGAACAATGGGCAATATTATCCCCGAAAGCCGCTGCATTATCACTGTATGTAATGATAAATTTTTGCAGATCCTCTGTTGAAGCTGTAATTAAGTTTTCTCCGCCAACCACTTCATGCCGGATATTTATTTTGTTGTCAGAAATTAATTTGTCGAGAAATCCTTTATCAAACCGTTTCATCACAAAATGATCGTTGTCTTCAATATCACACCTGTAACTACTATGAACTTTTATATAATGGTTTTTAAAGAACTTATTTACGTTTCTTTGAGATGGCATTTCTGCACCATAAAAATCCAGGTAATAATATTTTCCAATTTTTGCAAGAAATACAAAATCCTGATCTGTTATTTGTCTCGTACTATCCATCCTGCTTACTAAATAACCTTTATCTGAAATTTTACGAATACCGGGAAATAGTTCAGATTTCCTGTCTTCCGGGATCTTTTTAAACTCTATAAAGCTGATGTTGTTTTCTTTATCTGAGCATTTCCAATATCCCAATAGCTTTTCATTAAAAATGGCGTCCTTTTCATGGAAAATTGGATAGAGTGTTGTAAGGCAACTACTTAAAATTAAAAGCAAAAAGGAAATAAATAGTAAGGAAAGTATTCTGCGGAAATTCATATTCTGAAGATACAATCTTATGAATACTTTGAAATGTCCCGATTGGCAATTGTACAAATTGGATTGATACTATGTTTTACCGGCATATAAGTGATTTATTAAAATAAGACTTGCAAATAATCAATCCAAGTCATCCAATTATCAAATGCCGACTCCTTCCGGTATTTTTAAAAGTAATTTGGTATTAACAAAACACTGTTATGAAAAAAACTAAACTTCTCTTACTGCTTTTCCTGTTTGCCCTATCATTATCTGCCCAGCAAACTACATCGGCGCCAGGTTTTACAAAGACCGGTTACCTGAAAAAAAGCAAGTCACAAAAAACCATTGCATTTGTTCTTGCTGGTGGAGGTTCAATAGCTTGGCTCGCCGGACTTAGTAAATACATGGATCAGCGGGATAATAAAGATGGAGGCGGAGAAGCCGCTATGATTATTGGAGGGACTGCTGCTTTAGCCAGCATCCCATTATTTATAATTTCTTCAAAAAATAAAAAGAAGGCCATGAGTATATCGTTTTATAATCAATTGATTCCTCAATTGCAGGTCAGCAATTTTGTTTATCGGGCAATTCCATCAATTAATATTAAAATTGACATGTAGCCTGAAGACCGATCATTTATTACGTAATTGATAATATTAGTACACTCTTTTCTGAATAAAACTACATTATCTAAATAACCCTAGAGTTAAAATATTAGCAGTTTTCTTTTGCTAATTACAAATTCAAATATCACAACCATCAACTCCCTAGAACAGTCAACGGCTTAACTATCTAACTTGAATCATTGATGAAAAATGTTTTGCGGAAAACCAGAATATAAGTATTTGAGTTTAGCAAAATTTACTAATTCAATAGAAGGGGCCTATGATTTTTTGCAAATACCAGTTTAGAAGCTGCGTTTATAAACCCTGTTTGTAGTATTTATTAATAAACCCCGCAGCGATAGGGTAAGAATCAATTAGGAATCGCTTGCAACTGATTCTATGTTTGAAATGAGAATCGGATTTAGGGATTAATAAATAAAACACCACAGTATGAAAAATTATCTGCTTGGCTTTATCGCATTCATTTTTACGGGTTCTGTTTTTTCGCAAACAGATTCATCCTTGTCAGTAAAAAAATTTGTACCCAGTATAGCCACAATTAAAACCCTGGATGGTAAAACGGTAAAAGGCTGGTTTTATAAAATGAATGATGAAAATGTATACCTGCTACCGGTAAAGAGAAATAAAAAATATTTCAGATCATCTGAATTTTTATCACCTGATGCAAACGCTGGTGGTTTCAATGTTCAGGTGTCGCAAATAAATATAATAGCGCTACAGAAAAAAAATGCAGGATTGAAAGGTGCCTTGCTTGGGTTGGGTGCCGGTGTTATAACAGGTGCAATAATTGGTTTTGCAGAAGGCGATGATCCCATTACTCCATACACAGGTACGTGGGGCGATATATTTATTGGACTAGGCAATGCTCTTGCAATGACCGCAGGAGAAAAGGCTTTAATGTATGGGGCTATGGTTGGTCTAACCGGATCGCTAACAGGTTTTATTATTGGCAAACTGGCAAAGAAAAAATTTATCATAGGCGGAAAAAAAGACACATACCGTGATATGCAGGGAGAGCTAATGAAGCGGTTGATAATAAAATAAAAAATGCCTGCCTGCCGCACAGGCAGGTTCAATATAAATTTTAACCAAATACAATTACTTAAAACATTTATTATGAAAAAAACAATTCTAATTGCTGTAATCAGCATCGCAACACTTACTGTTCTTAATGCACAAAATGCAAAGATTGGCTTTACCGCAGGTACTTTATTCTCCAACTACACCGCAAAGGTGGATGGTGAAACAGACAATGCCAATTCTGTAGCTGGATTAACCGCCGGAATATTAGTTGACATTCCAGCAGGCAAAAATTTCAGTTTTCAACCAGGAATAAATTTTGTTCAAAAAGGAACGAAGGATGAAGAAACGTATATGGGAGTTACAGATAAATATAAACTGTGTATCAACGCCATTGAACTGCCATTAAATTTCCTTTACAATGCAGCGGGCAATACCGGAAACTTTTTTGTTGGTGCCGGACCGTCTTTGGCTTTTGCTATTTCTGGAAAAGTGAAATATGACGATGGCACAGACTCATACTCAGAAGATATAAAATTTGGGAATAATGAAGCTGAAGATGATTTAAAGGGGATGGACTTTGGCGCCAATTTTCTTACAGGCTATCGTTTTCCAAATGGCTTGCAGGTTTCTGCTCATTACAATATGGGCTTAAGCAACCTTATGATAGGCGGTTCTGAGAATGGTACTTTAAAAAGCCATTACTTCGGAATTAAACTTGGCTTTTTATTGAAAGGGAAAAATAGTTCAGCTAAAAGCGAATAATATTTATTGATTTTCAGGAGGGGTTGATAAGCCATCAACCATTCTTTCACTTAAGCAGCATTAAAAAATCAGCTCTTCCTGAAAATTAAATCAAGAAAAATTTATTAAAATAAACTCTAAACACTAAACTTACATTTATGAAAAAAACAATCTTTGTATTCGCCGCAGCGTTCTTTTTATTTTTTATACCTGCCTGTAAAAAAGAGAAAGATAAAACACAATCCAAAACCGAGTTGCTTACAACCGGAAGCTGGAAGATTACAGCCGCTGTTTCTGATAACGATGGTAATGGGTCATATGAAACAAATGATTTTGCTTCATTTCCCACCTGCTTTGTTGATAATATTTTCACCTTTAAAACAAATGGACAACTGGAACTGGATGAAGGCCCTACTAAATGTGATGTAATGGACCCGCAAATAGAAACTGTTACCTGGCAGTTTACTACCAATGATACTAAAATTGTGGTGGATTCGGATACGTATGATATCACTGAACTG
>JANOFP010000462.1:0-1910 GCA_031413675.1 Bacteroidota bacterium | reverse complement strand
GCTGCCGGTACTGCTTTGGCTTTATGGGGCGATATTCCATATAGCGAGGTATATAATGAAAATTATCCAAACCCAATTTTCGAACCGCAGGCCAAAATATATGATTCGTTACAAGTATTATTAGACAGTGCTATCAGTAATCTTAATTCTACATCCTTTATCAGTTTTGCTGCACAGGATATTTATTACCAGGGCGACAACATTAAATGGAGACAGGCAGCATTCACTTTAAAAGCCCGTTATTATTTACAAACAAAACAATATGCTTTAGCATTGACAGCAGCCCAAAATGGTATCAGTGCTTCTGCAAATAATATGCTGATGACGCATATTGATAATGCAAATGGTTCAAACCTGTATTCTCAGTTTATGATTGATGAAAGACCCGGATTTATGACTGCAGCCGGTACGTATGCTGTTTCAATCATTAACCCTGCAGGAGCTAAGTACAGAGGTAATAGTAAAACCAATGAAACGGGCAGGTACCGGTATTTATACAGAAGTGGTACCGATATAAATAATAATAATGTGGGTGGAGCTTTTTACAAAACCACTTCTTTTCCATTGATTACTTATGCTGAAAATCTTTTGATTTTAACAGAGACTGATTTCAGACTAAATGGATTTACATCAGGTCTCACCCGGTTAAATACTTACAGAACCTGGCTTAATACTGGTGCACACTTAAGCAGTACTTATGCTGTGGCTGGTACTTATAAATATGACCCTTATCTAGCTGCTGATTTTGGCACAGGTGGTATTGAGAATTCAAACAATCCATTTGTTACTTATGCATTAACTGCTAATGCAGCTGGTACAGTTACCGGACCAGGAGCTGCTTCTATTACACCTGCGAATGTAACAACAACAGGATTTTCTGTACCTGTTTATAGAAGTTTAGGTATGAAATTAACTGGCAATGCAAATGGCGACAGTACAACTACTAATCCGAATTGGGCAGCAGAGGGAACTACAACAACTGTGAACACAACTTTTTCCGGAATAACTTTTAATAATACAACCCGGTATGTTCAGTATGATATTACAACTGCCACTGGTTCCACTTTTGCTATGCAAAATATTTCTTTGCCGGCAACTGTAACCGGTGCAGGTTCATTATATGCAGCCGCTGCATATTCAACCGATAATTGGGTTACATATACCTATCTCACTTTAAATGGAAATGGCGGAGAGTTAATAAGCAGTGCATTACCGCTTTCAGTAGGGTTGGGTGCACCGGTACCCATGACAACCAACCGGTTTTCTGTCAGAGTAATTATCTGGAGAAAATTTGCTTCCGTAGGAAATTTTGCTTCAGCAAATGTAGGTAGTGCATTTTTTACTTTGTCAACATTACCTCCTGCAGCATCCTTAACGTCCAATGAAGCATTGCTTAGAGAAATTTTAGAAGAACGATATGTTAGTTTCTTCGGGCAGATTGAAGGTTTTAATGATATGAGGAGAACGCAGAATGAAACGCTTGTGAGAGTACCCGTATTGCCAAATACAGGTACGCAATTACCACAACGGTTTTTATATCCGCAAAGTGAAATTGACAGAAACTCATCAACGCCCAGTCCGATTCCTGGTTTGTTTGTTCGTACGCCTGTTAATCAATAACTGGCAAATTAAATCCTGGTGTATGGAGTGATGTCTTTTTTTTATTGCTATTCATTATAGAGTAACTATTATTTATGTTGATGAAAAAAGTAATATTTTTTTTAACTGTTTTTTTAAGTTTGTTATGCAATGCACAGGAGATAGTTCCTTTGTACAATGGCACCGCACCTGGTTCTTTTCCTGTTGAAGACAACGAAACTTCTTCGAAATCCACAAGTGGTAATGGAAGATTTTTTGTAACTAATGTAACCCGGCCAACGCTAACCGTTTTCCTTCCTGAAAAAATAAAT
>JANOFP010000461.1:0-9429 GCA_031413675.1 Bacteroidota bacterium | reverse complement strand
TCAGGGCTATACTGGCTGTTGGGATTGAAAGTAAGAAACTGCACTCCTTGCGAATAACCTCTTGCAGTTAATGGGATACCTGAAAAGGCAGATGCGCCGGAAGCAGCAGTAATACCCGGAATAATTTCAAAAGGGATGTTTTTATCAACTAAGGCCTCTAACTCATCAAGCACATTACTGAAAAAGGCGATATCACCACCTTTCAACCGCAATACATTTTTTCCTTGAAGTGCATGTTCAACTATCAATGCTGTAACCTCTTCCTGAGAAAACGAATTTTCATCAAACCCTTTTTTACCTGCAATTAAAATAACTGCATTTGCTTTTGCATGCAATGAAATAATATCAGGATTTACCAACCGATCGGTAATGATAACATCGGCTTCTGTTAAACGCTTTTGCAATTTTACTGTAATCAGTTCGGCATCGCCGGGGCCAGCACCAGCTAATATTACTTTGCCAACTTTTTTTTCCGCACTCATTAAATCTTTTTTATTGTAGAGAAGACAATCGAATTATTATTGAAACTATAATCCACTTATTTTTTAATCAATACGGCTGCAACAGTACTATTACTTGTTTCATCAATTAATACTGCGCTACCATTTACGCTTAGCTTTTCATAACTGTCATACACTAATGGGGACGCCGTTTTAATAGTAGCCTTCACCACTTCATTCAGTTTCACATTTCCCTCAACAGGTTGGCGCTGCAAGCTGTTTACATCTAATTTAAATTCTACATTTTTTACAACCGCTCTTACTAACCGGCTATTATGCTGTAATAAATATTTATTTCCTGTCATCAACGGTTTATCATCCATCCAGCAGAGCAAGACTTCTAACTCATTATTTACCTGTGGCAGGTTATCTGTTTTTACGATTGAATCGCCGCGGCTGATATCAATATCATCTGTTAATTGTATCACAGCACTTTGGGGCGCAAAAACTTCTTCTACTTCTTTACCGCCAATCTCTACACTTGCAATAGTTGTTTCAATATCCTGCGGCAACACTTTTACTTTATCTCCTTTTTTATAAATACCACTGATAATTTTTCCAGCATAGCCGCGGTAATCAGGCAGGTCTTCAGTTTGAGGTCGGATAACAAACTGTACCTGGAATCTTGCATCGGAAAGATTAATATCGCTGTCAAGTTTCACATCTTCTAAAAATTCAAGTAATGGTTTTCCTGAATACCATTTAATGTTTTCTGATTTATCTACAATATTATCTCCATCCAGTGCACTAATGGGTATATACGTTATATCCGTAAGCCCCAGTTGTTTTGCTACTTCAGTATAATCAATTACGATATTATTATATACATCTTCAGAATATGCTACTAAATCCATTTTATTTATAGCTACCACCACATGCGGAATTTTTAATAAAGAAGCTATGATAGAATGGCGACGTGTTTGTTCCACCACACCTTGTCGTGCATCAACTAAAATAATAATCAGGCTTGCATTGCTGGCACCCGTAATCATATTTCTTGTGTACTGCACATGCCCCGGCGCATCTGCTATTATAAATTTTCTTTTGGGAGTTGTGAAATAACGATAGGCAACATCAATTGTAATGCCTTGTTCTCTTTCTGCACGCAGTCCATCAGTCAGCAATGCTAAATCAACAGATCCATCAACTCTTCCTTTAGTTGATTTTTCCAGTGCTTCTAACTGGTCAATCAAAATATTTTTACTGTCGTACAACAAACGTCCTATCAAGGTGCTTTTGCCGTCGTCCACGCTGCCTGCTGTTATAAATCGAAGTAAGTCCATTGATCGTTTAGATTTTTTTGTTACCAGCTATGTTACTACTATCATCGTTCCTTGCGTCGCACACTTGTACTGAAGGAATTCTATTCAGCACATATCAACCATTTCGTTCAATATTCAACCAACACTAATTTCAAACTATTACATTGAACCCCTACGGGGTTCTTACATTAATTATCTTTTTCAATCCCCCGATAAATCGGGAGGCCATTAATATTAAACCCCTCCGGGGTTTTAAGAAAGAACAATTCTTTCAATATTTTCCAAATTTCATCATTAGTTATTTTTGAGAAAATCAGAATCATCAAATAAGCTTGCTTTGTGCTGCAGAGAAGTCTCTCCGCCTCAGGCGGAAGATTTAGAGGGGCTGTTCTAGAAATACCCATTCTTCTTCCTGTCTTCCATTGCTGCTTCCGTTACCTTATCATCTATTCTTGTCTCACCTCTTTCGCTTATTCTTGTTGCGATGATTTCATCTATTACTTCATCCAGCGTAGCAGCACTCGATTCTACGGCTGCTGTACAAGTCATATCTCCAACCGTACGGTAGCGAACTCTTTTATCCAACACTACATCATCTGTTGAAAGTTGCACATATTCACTCATGGCTACTAATTGTCCCTCATGAAGGATCACTTTTCGATCATGAGAGAAATAGATAGATGGCAAATCAATTTTTTCTTTGCGTATATAATTCCAGATATCCAATTCAGTCCAGTTGCTGATAGGGAAAACTCTAACATTTTCTCCTTTATGAATTCTTCCGTTATAAATATTCCAGAGTTCAGGACGTTGCAGTTTTGGATTCCATTGGCCAAACTCATCACGTACAGAAAAAATCCGTTCCTTAGCTCTTGCTTTTTCTTCATCACGTCTGGCACCACCAATGCAGCAATCGAATTTGAATTCTTCTATCGTATCTAATAAAGTATAGGTCTGTAACCAGTTTCTGCTCGGAAATTTTCCTTTGGGTTCAGTAAGATGTCTTTGCTTAATGGTGTCTTCCACTTTTCTTACAACCAATGTTGCATTTACTTCATTCGCCAGCATATCACGAAAATCCAATGCTTCAGGAAAATTATGCCCTGTATCAATATGTACTAACGGAAAAGGAATTTTACCCGGAGCAAATGCTTTTTTAGCAAGATGTACCATAGTAATTGAATCTTTACCGCCGCTAAATAATAGGGCGGGGTTTTCAAACTGTGCAGCCACTTCACGAAAAATATGAATGCTTTCCGCTTCCAGTTGTTGCAAATAATCGAGATAATGCTGACTCATTTTTTTATTACTACTTCTTTAATTAAAAACGATTTCAAATAATTAAAAGCTGTTTGCTCACAAGGCTATGTGTGTAGTAGCCTTCCCCTTCGGGGGAGGTTGGAGGGGGCCATGCAATCCACATTCTTTTTTACTGCTGTCTTCCCACCACCATCTGCCCGCTCTAAAATCTTCTCCGGGTTTAGTTGCTCTTGTACATGGTGCACAACCGATACTCACAAAACCTTTATCATGTAAAGGATTATACGGAACATTATTTCTACTTACATATTGTTTTACCTGACCCCATGTCCAGCTAAGCAGCGGATGAATTTTTATTATCTGGTTTGCCTCATCCCATTCTACCATTGGCATATCCTGGCGATTATTACTTTGTTCTGCCCGGATACCCGTAATCCAGATTTTATATCCTTTTAATGCCCGTTGCAGCGGTTCCACTTTTCTTATAAAACAACATTGCTTCCTGTTTTCCACAGATTCATAAAAACTATTCGGACCTTTCTCTGTTATAAATTCCTGCAGCGGGTTTGCTTCAGGATAAAAAGCAGAAATAGTTACAGGATATTTTTCAACTGTGCTGCTCCATGTAGTGTACGTTTCTGGAAACATCCTTCCCGTATCCAGTGTAAATATTTTTATTGGCAGTTTATTGCCAGCAATAAAATGAGTAATGGCCTGGTCTTCCAGGCCAAAACTGGTGGAAAAAATTACTTCACCGGGAAAGCGTTCAGTTATGTATTGCAGTTGCTTTACAATTTCTTTACCCTTTAACTCTTTTTCTAATTCACTTATCAGCGTATGCATGCTTTTCTTTTTTTATTTAACTCTTTATGGCAAAGCAATCATCACTGTTTATAAATCCGGCTGGGGTGTGTAGCGTAAATAAGGTTTTACAATCTTCACACCTTTCTGAAATTTCTTTTGCGCATCTTCTGTTGAAACCGATAAAGCTACTATCACATCTTCGCCATGCTTCCAGTCAGCAGGTGTAGCTACACTAAAGCCGGCTGTCAATTGCAATGATTCCAACACACGTAACACTTCATTGAAATTTCTTCCCGTTGTTTGCGGGTACGTAATCATCAGTTTAATTTTTTTATCCGGCCCAATAATAAATAATGAACGTACTGTTACAGTTGCTGATTCATTGGGATGTATCATATCATACAACAACGATACTTCCCTGCTTTCATCAGCAATCAAAGGAAAATCAACTGAACAGCCTTGTGTTTCATTAATATCATTACGCCATCCGATGTGTTTATCCATAGGGTCAACACTCACCGCAAGCACTTTGGTATTACGCTTTGCAAATTCCTCTTTCAGTAAAGCTGTTTTGCCAAGCTCCGTTGTGCAAACAGGAGTATAATCAGCGGGATGTGAAAAAAGAATACCCCAGCTATTGCCCAGGTATTCATAAAAATCAATAACACCTTCAGTTGTGTTGGCTTTAAAGTTGGGAGCAATGTCCCCTAAACGTAGTGACATATATTTAAATTTAAATGGTTACAAAAATACGAGGGTACGATTACCCTACCAACTAAATAGACTGCTATTTACAATATTTACACAAACAATTGTTTGCGTCATTGATTAAGGTACAAGATCTCGGAGTGTTTTCTTTTCGAGTATTGCCAGTTGCGCATCCCTTACATCAATCATAATATCATGAAGGCCACAGTGTTTCTCATCGCAGTTCTTACATTTCTGATAAAAATAAAGACTAACACAAGGCAGCATGGCTATGGGGCCATCCACTACCCGTATAATCCGGGCTACCGGTACTTTTACAGGATTATGAATTAAAAAATAACCACCCCCTTTCCCTTTCTTACTGTCGAGAATTCCTTCTTTCTTTAATCCAAGTAAAATACTTTCCAAAAATTTTATGGGAATTTTTTTCTTTCTTGCAATTTCTGAAATAAGAACAGGTCCCTGGTTGAATTTTTCAACCAATACTTCCAAAGCCCTGAAAGCATATTGTGTTTTTTTTGAAAGCATGTTTATTTAATAACCAGTTTAAAGTTGATGGGAGAATTCTTTCTTAACATAGCAGATACACCACAATATTTTTCAAGGGAAAGATCAATTGCCTTTTTCACTTTGTCTTCATTTTCCTTTGCTGTTTTAATAAGATAAGTAATATTCACTTCCGTAAACACTTTGGGGTGATCATCAGATTGTACCGCTTCTGCTTCTATTTCAAAATCAGAAAACTCGATACGCATTTTCTGTAAAATATCTACCACATCAATTCCGCTGCAACCAGCAAGTCCGCTTAGCAATAAGGCTTTGGGTCCATGCCCATGTTTTTTATCACCGTCAATTTTTATTTTATTTCCATCATGTTCAGCTTCAAACTCATGATTTTTTTTCCAGGTAGTAATTGTTTTCATGATTTTAATCCCATTAGTGGGATAATTTTTTTGATTTTAAAAAAAGATTACAATTGATGTTTTTTGTCTTGCATAATTGTATCGATAGTCCAGTCAATATTTTTTTCAAAATTATGCTTTCGCTCCTTACAAATATTTTTATCACAAATTTTACATGAGAAATCCATACACCCGTCAGAATGCACAAAAAGTTCCATTGATTCATCAAATTCTTTTCTCACTAATTCAGACAGAGCTTCAACTTCACGATGTGCTTCATGGACATTCAAATACCAGGGCACAGTAAGATGGCAATCTAAATGCAGTAACGTGCCATATTTTATGATACGGAGATTATGAAGATCAACCCAGTTTTCTCTTCGGCTTTTGTTCAATACCTCTGCCATCTTTACCAAAATATCTTTATCAGCTTCGTCCATTATACCTGCAATAGATGGGCGTATTATTTTATAACCAGTATAAATAATAAATACACCAAAAATAACAGCCACTACCGGGTCAATCCATTTATAGCCAGTAAAAAATATTAATACCAAAGCTGCAATAATTCCCAAGGTTGAATAACTATCACTTTGTAGATGTTTGCCACTTGCTATCAAGGCAATTGATTTATTTCGTTTACCATTTTGAATACTTATAAATCCCATTGCATAATTAACAATTGCTGCAATTGCGATAAGATAAATTCCGTAATCAATTTTTTGTAAAGAAACCGGCTCGATAAAGCTTCTAACTGCTTTATAAATAATGATAAAGCCGGCAGATAAAACCAAAGTGCCTTCAATTGCAGCAGAAATAAATTCAGCCTTTCCGTGACCATAAGGGTGATCTGTATCTTTTGGTTTGGCAGCTATATATAAACTAAATAAGCCAATAAATCCTGCAGCTACATTTACAATGCTTTCCAACGCATCAGTAAGAATCGAAACTGAGTTGGTAAGATAGTAGGCAACAAATTTTAATAGTAGCAGCAAAACAGAAACCGCTGTTATCCATTTTTGAATTGATAAATTTTGTTTTTCCGTTTTCAAATAAAAGGAATTTTATAAGTACCGAATGTACATAAAATAAATGCCTTCCGAGCTAAAGCAATATCATGTAGAAGGGTAATTGTTTACTTGTTCTATAACACATTAAAAAAACAAAATTATTTTTTCAGAAAGCTTTGCAACTTCTTTTTTATCCGGTTATAATACTCCTTATTGAATAATTGTGAATCGTGCATGGCTTTATAAGTAAGAAATAATCCAACGGGTACCAATATAATAGTAGAAAGCCACATACCTGTAATGACAGGCAGTTTGTCTTCTTTTGCAAATTTCTCACCCATTGTGCTGGAAAAGTAAAATAGCATAAAAAAGAGAATTGCAAAAATTAAAGGTGTGCCCAAACCCCCTTTTCGAATGATAGAACCAAGCGGTGCGCCAATTAAAAATAATACCAAACAAGCTAATGAAAGAGCAATCTTGCGATGCCATTCTATCTTATGTTTACGCAGGTTTCTCCCTTTTTCATATAGCTCACTTTCATTAGCGCTAATACCAACTGTTACAGAGCTTACGGTGGACAAAGCCCGTTCATTTACTAAATGCCTTGCAGAATCAGGAATCAGATCAGCAAATTTTTGTATTTTTTTTGTAGTAGTATCTTTTTTATTTGAAGCCCAGTTGCTATCCAGATAAGTTGCAAACGTGAATGGGTAATAAATATTGGAATTCAATTGTCTTGCTATTCTTGCGTTTTCACGACTCATTGAATCTATAGCAATATCCAATTGCCGCATGCTGTACATTTTTTCATTGTTCTTATTTACACTGTCTGCAGTGCGGTTAAAAGTAAAGGAACTGAGATCAAACAATTTTTTATATTCTTTAAATCCCATACGGATGTATTCTGATTCAGCCGCCTGGCCTCTTTCCTGGTAACGCCAACCGTTGGTTAAATTAAATTCTAGAAAACGTTTATTGGGTGTTACCCTCATTATTCCCTGCGGTGCAATAATAAAATTGTCCTGGAGTGAATAGGTTTGCTCATACACGATTATATTACGAATGATGCTGTCGTTTTCTTTTTCACCAATTTTTATGGCAAAGCCGCTGATGCGGTCATAAAAAATACCCTCTTTTAAATCAAAGGCTGGCTTTGCATATACAATATCTGCAAGCAAGGTTCGCTGTTTCAAATTAGCTACAGGTATGATATAGTTTGAAAAAGTAAACGCAACTATCGAAAGCAGGATGGCTACCCAAAACAGCGGACGCATAAACCTGATTAATGATATGCCCGATGATTTAATAGCAACGAGTTCAAAACTTTCACCCATATTTCCAAATGTCATTAACGAAGAAAGCAGAATCGCTAAAGGCAAAGCAAGTGGCACCAGCGTTGCACTCAGGTACCAGACAAATTTTAGGATAATATTTATTTCGAGACCCTTACCCACAAAGTCATCTACATACAACCAGAAAAATTGCATAATAAGTACAAGCAGGGTAATAAAAAAAGTAGCAATGAAAGGCCCGATGAAAGCTTTAACTACCAATATGTCTAATTTTTTAATCATCAGCCTTATTCGTTGTTCAATTAAGAGATTAAATTAGTTTTGATAAATGCAGAATAAAACAAAAATACGGTTTTCGGCTTTTGAGCAGGACTTAATAAAAAGTGCAGACTGGATTTTAACAAAGAACCTGATAATTGAAAAAATGAAATTGCTGCTTCAGCAATGTTTAGAAATGCAAAAAGAAACGATAGAGCAACATCATTTTTTACTTTCTGAAGAAGTAAAAGGCATTGCTCCAAAAATATCCAGAGGAGAAAATTATAAAGGGCTACCCTGGCTGATGCTTGATTATCCGAGATATTTTGACAAAGAAAATATTTTTGTTATCCGTACTTTTTTCTGGTGGGGTCATTGTTTCAGCACAACGTTGCATTTATCGGGGAAGTATAAAATTTTATTTATACAAAAAATAATAGGTTCTTATCGATTATTAAAAGAAGATCTTTTTTATTTATGTATAAATGAAAGTGAATGGGAGCATAATTTTGGAAATGAAAATTATAAACTCATTCATGAATTTTCGGAAAATGAATTTCATCAACTTCTTTCAGAAAAAAAGTTCATTAAAATTTCAAGGAAAATTGATTTAGAAGAATGGGATCAACTACCAGCACTTACAGCTTCTGCTACTAATATTTATTTGAAAATACTTTCTTAATTGCTGCCTAACCGGTGAAAGAGTTCTTTAACCTGGTAGTTCCAAAGCATACTTTGATCTTTAATTTCTTTTTTCTCTGCAAAATCTTTTACAATCAAAATTGTTTGATTTGTTATTTCAGATTTCTCAATTTTAAATTCAAAGTATTCTCCTTTGGGTGCAGTAAGCCATCTGAAGCGGATAAATTTATCCTCTTCCTGATCCATTATTTCAGCTTGTTCATACGAACCATTCCAACCAAAATGATAAACACCGTCGCGTTCATCAACTTTATCTGCAAACCACTCACCTAATCCCGAGGGTGTAGAAAGAAAATCAAATAAAATACCCGGCGAACATCTTACGGGGTATTCCAGTGTATATAGTTGCTTACTCATTGTTCGAATTAAAAAAAGTAAAAGACAAGGTTTGGTGCAATAATAAAAAATTAATCGAAGCTTCAAAGATATTTCTCGTTTATTTTTCTAATTTCTTTTTTTTCGGGCATACTTAATAAAATAATATGAGTATTCGTTCGTTTCATTTATAGCAAAATTAATTTGGTTTCTATAGTTTAAATCAATAATTTGCTTGAAGTTCAATATGTTCTGAAAGAAACCGTAAACAAATGGGTCTTATATAAAGGATTATTTTTTAGAAATTAAGTGTAATCTTTTAGTTTAACCCATCAAAAAACAAATAAAGTCAAAGAGTTTTCGCCAACAAAAGATAACGTAGTACATTACGAATAGTGTATGAAAAAAATTATAAA
>JANOFP010000460.1:0-4577 GCA_031413675.1 Bacteroidota bacterium | reverse complement strand
GTGCAATGCTGAGTAGCTATGTACGGACAGGATAAACGCTGAAAGCATCTAAGCGTGAAACCTACCTTAAGATGAGTCTTCTTTTAAAGGCCGTCAGAGACTATGACGTTGATAGGCTATAGGTGTAAAACTGGTAACAGTAAAGCCAAGTAGTACTAATTGCCTGTACGCTTTAATTTTTTCTTTTTAGATACTCTCTAACATTTTCCAATATGTACATTATTTAAAATCTTATGGTGGTTTTGCCGAGGGTGTTCACCTCTTCCCATACCGAACAGAGAAGTTAAGCCCCTCATGGCCGATGGTACTGTACCACAATACGGGAGAGTAGGTAGCTGCCATATTTATTTAAAAGCCTTTCAGTTTTTTCTGAGAGGCTTTTTTTTGGATTAATTTTTATAAATTAAATTTTCACTTTGTTTATTTTCCCAAATTGTTTTTAAAATTTAATTGTAAATATCCCAGTATATTATTATTTAACTCTGTAAACAGGATATTGCATAAAGGCTGTTTCATGCCACGGAGAGTTTTCGTAAACAAAATTTAATTGTGCCCTACCACTTTTTGCAAAAGCTGTATCTGTTGATCTTTTTTGTTCCATTCTATTTTTTAATTCCGGGTTACTTTTTAAATAATTTGCGGCAATATCTTCAAACGCATATGCACTGTAACCTTCCTTCTGAGCAAGAATAGCATCAAAATAATTCCAGGCAAAATAAGAATCTTCGGCTTGTGGTTCTAACGTTTCAATTAAAAAACGATTTGCGACCTGATTCATGGGTATATAATAATCACCCCTGCTGAATCGTATTGATTTCATACTACTGTTAATTTTTACTTCGGTGTTCGTATGGTGCATTTCATATTGACGTGGAGAAGTTTTGTAGTCTATAATTTTATATACTTCCACTTCGATTGTTGTATCTTTTTTTAATTGGGTCATTTGCACTTTATTCAGCTTCAATAAATCAATTACTTTCCACCAACCTTGTGGTATGACATAAGCTTTTGGGTTTTGTATAAATGTTTTGGCAGGGAAATAATTGAAAATTTTTATTTTCTTTTCATAAGGCTTGTACCGATCATAATATAATCTTGGCAAACCTGATACTTCACTTGGTTTACGGCTTGACTCAAATCCTTTATATATAACTTCTTTGAACTGTGTACGGTCAAGTGACCAGGATATTGGAAACTCAATTGCATTTTTTACAGCATCCCTCGATTGTCGACGGATTGATTTTATTTTATCGTTGTTGATTTTGGCATATTCAATAAAACATTCCATTAATGTTTGAGTAGCTTTTACACGTTGGTTATAATATTTCAGCATATGTGTTTCGGGTACAAATGAGAATGTACTCCAAAGTGCCGAAAAGCCACTACTGTAGCGTGGACTGTCCCAGTATTCCGGCCAGCCATTATCTGGTGTATCACCAAACGAATTTACATAAGGGATAAGGTCGATACCTTTTGATTTCATTAGTTCATAAATACCTGGCTCCATTTCTTTACTTAAATATTCACCCATTACCCCACCTAATTTATTATGTTGTGTCGTAAGCAATGTTATTACATGCTGGTAATCGGCGCCATTGCTAACATGGTTATCTAAAAAAATATCAGGGTCGGTTAAATGAAAAATTTCGATAAAGGCCCTTGCATCTTTTGAATCACATTTTATAAAATCACGGTTGAGATCAAGATTTTGGGAATTGCCACGAAACCCAAATTCTTCAGGACCGTTTTGATCAACACGATAATTTGCACTACGGTTTAAGCAACCACCAATATTATAAATTGGAATAATAGCCAATACAATATTGTCGGGTAAAGTAAATATATTGGTAACAATATCTCTGGCCAGCAGCATACTTGCATCTACACCATCTGGTTCACCAGGATGAATGCCGTTGTTAATCAGAATAACCGTTTTATTTTTTTTGCGAATATTATTAAAATTATAATCACCATTATTTGCTACTACAATAAGATGTAACGGATAACCGGCATCAGTCATCCCCATCGAAAGCATTTTTACTTTCCCGCTTTTTTCATCAAGTTTTTTCCACCAGTCGACAATTTCAAAATAAGTGGGGGTTTGAGTGCCTTTGCTTTGTTCAAATTTTGTAGTAATTGTTTGTGCAAAAGAGTTTGTTGAAAAAAGTGCAAATAGAATGAAAACAATTTTTTTCATAATGAAGATTTTAGCAATTCTAAATAAAGTTATCGGGTAAAAAAATCTGACTGTTTAATCAAAAGTAAAATGCCTGATGTGCAACTTAAGTAAAATTCTTATACTTCTTTTGAGTTGCAATTAGAACAGATAAAACTATGGAGTATATTGAAATAAAAAAGGCACTCCAACCTGGAATGCCTCTTTTTAGTATCTATTCAATTCAGTTTATTTAACTGCATTTACTTTTTTAGTCAGTTTACGTTTTAAATTAGCAGCTTTGTTTTTATGAATGACGCCACGCTTTGCTAATTTATCAATCATGCTTGATACAGAGATTAACTTTTTTCCTGCTTCGCCTTTTTCCTTTATCTCTTTCAGGTCACGGATTGCATTACGGGTAGTTTTTCCGTAATACTTATTTCTTTCTGTTCTTTTTGCTGATTGACGTACGTCTTTTTTTGTTGCGCTGTGGTTAGCCATTTATGCTTTATTTTAAGGAGGGCAAAGGTAGGGTTGAGAGGCTTACCAGCCAAATTTCACAGGGTTTTAATTAATTTGGAATATGACCTATTTGCTTCAGATTTTTTCAATTTACAAACACGATCAAGTCTGACTTATCATCTCTATCTACCTTTACCCATCTCAAATTGACCTGAAATTTCAGTTTTTTGACTGATATTTGTGAATTACCCACACAACACTTAAATAAAGGCTGTGGAGAATAAAACCCATTGAGATTTAGCAATGAAAGATTTCCAATACATCACTTCACAACATCCACAATATATAGAAAGCCTGTATCAGGATTTTGTTAATAACCCTGAAAGCATTGATCCTGACTTACGAAAATTTTTTGAAGGTTTTGATTTTGCTGTTAACAGTCAAGTTGCAAATGGGAAAACGAGTGCTACAGTTTTACAAACGAAAGAAGTGAAAATTTCTGATGAAAAAGAAATTGATTGGATGCGGGAGATAAGTATCTACAGAATGATTCTTGGTTTTAGAAATAAAGGGCATTTGATTGCTTCTACAAATCCGATTCGTAAACGAAAAGATAGAGGCGCAAATTTAGCTTTAAGTTTCTTTGGTTTTTCTGAAGCTGATCTGGATAAAGAATTTAATGCAGGAAATTTAATCGGACTTGGTAAAACCAGTTTGAGGAATATAGTTGCTCATCTTGAAAAAATATATGCCAACCATGTTGGTATCGAGTTTAAATATATCAGCAATCAAACTAAAATTGATTATTTGACAAATGCAATGGAAAAAGAATTCTCAAATCCATTGCCATTGAGTAAAAGAAAAAGGATTTTAGAAAAGCTGAATGAAGGTGTAATGTTCGAAAAGTTTTTGCATACAAAGTATGTTGGGCAAAAAAGATTTTCGTTGGAAGGTGGTGAGACAACAATTGCCGCCCTGGATGCGATCATCAATACAGCATCTGAAAATAATGTGAATGAAGTCGTGATTGGTATGGCACATCGTGGAAGGCTGAATGTACTTGCGAATATTATGGGTAAAACCTATTCACAAATCTTTAGTGAGTTTGAAGGCACTGCTAAGATGGATCAAACAATGGGAACCGGTGATGTGAAATATCATATGGGTTATGGAAGTGAAATTACATCGCATGATGGAAGAACGGTTTACCTGAAGCTGATGCCAAACCCATCACATTTAGAAGCTGTGAATCCTGTAGTAGTTGGTTTCGCAAGAGCCAAAGCTGACATCATGTATGAAAGCGAATTTGATAAAATACTTCCTATCTTAATTCATGGTGATGCATCAATTGCTGGGCAGGGAATTGTGTATGAGGTTTTGCAGATGAGTTATCTGAAAGGTTATTATACCGGAGGCACAATTCATTTTGTAATTAATAATCAAATCGGTTTTACAACTGACTTTGATGATGCAAGAAGTTCAGACTACTGCACTTCATTGGCTGCAGCAATACAAGCTCCCGTGTTTCATGTAAATGGGGATGATCCCGAAGCAGTAGTGAAATGTGTACAGATTGCAACTCGTTACCGGCAGGAATTTCATAGCGATGTTTTTATTGATATGGTTTGCTACCGCAAGCACGGGCATAATGAAGGCGATGATCCAAAATTTACACAACCACAATTGTATGCATTAATTGATAAGCATCCCAACCCACGGGAAGTATATGTAAAATATTTATTGGAGAATGGAGAAGAAGATGCGCAGGAACTTGCCAAAGAAATGGAAAAGAAATTCTGGGCCGATTTGCAGGAACGTTTGGATGAAGTAAAACAGAATCCATTGCCGTATCATTATCAGCCGCCGGAAATAGCATGGAAAAAATTAAGACGGGCAACGATGGAAGATTTCGACCAGTCTCCTGTAACAGCGATCAATGAAACTGATTTTAAAAAAA
>JANOFP010000459.1:0-3067 GCA_031413675.1 Bacteroidota bacterium | reverse complement strand
GTTGCGAGTGATGCGCCATAGTTCATTTGCGCTCCTCTTCCTTTCCCGGGTGAAAGAACAGCATTGGCGCCGGCTGCCCGGGCAAGCATGACCGTATCATCACTGCTGTCGCCGTCGGAAACAATAATTTCTTTTATCCTGTCATTACTGTACAGATTAAGAAACCCTACCAGCTTTTCAATATTTGCTGATTCATTGTAAGTTGGTATGATGATGCTTAGTTTCAATGGGTCCAGTTATTTTTATTTGCGTCAAAATATTGATTTGTATTCTTCATTGTATAAAATTAAAAAAGGGAGCCGAATTAGCTCCCTTAAATTATTAAAAGCAATAACAATTATCCTAACGCTACTCTCTTAAACTCAGTCACCTTCACATCACCACTTTCTTTTAGATAATCGGCAACTGTTTTACCTGCATCTTTTACAAACGCCTGTGCAGTTAAAGTTTGTTCTTTAAAGAATGCACCCATTTTACCTTCGGCAATTTTAGCCAGCATTTCGTCGGGCTTACCGGCCATCTTCGGGTCTTGTTTCATTAATTCCATAATGATATCTTTCTCCCGGGCAATAACGGTTGCAGGTACACTAGCTGCATCAACTGCCACAGGGTTCAACGCTGCAATTTGCATAGCAACATCTTTGCCTGCTTCAGCCGCTTCTTTATTTAAACCTACCAAAACACCTATGCGATTAGCTCCATGAATATAAGATGCTACATACGCTGCATCTACCCTTTCAAATTTTGTAACACCAATTTTTTCTCCAATACTTGCTAATTTATCATTTACCAAATCAGCTACGGTAGCATGTGGAGCTTTGGCATTCATTAATTCTTCAAGGCTTTTTACATTATAAGCTATTGCTGCATCAGCAATAGATTGTGCAAAAGTCACAAAGTCTGCATTCTTACTTACGAAATCTGTTTCGCAGCTTACGCAAACAACAATACCCGTTTTATGATCATCTGTTGTTTTTGCAATTACAACACCTTCTTTTGCTTCGCGGTCGCCGCGTTTTGCTGCAACTTTTTGTCCTTGTTTTCTTAACCAGTCAATGGCTTCTTCAAAATCACCATTGGTTTCTGTTAATGCTTTTCTGCAATCCATCATACCGGCACCTGTTGCCTGGCGTAATTTATTTATATCCTGTGCACTTATAGCTACTGTTGACATTTTAAAAAATTTGAAAATTAGAAAATAGGCAAATGTGAAAATTATTTTCTCATTTGCTGAATAAAGTTCTTAAAGTACAAGAGTGCGACGCAACAAAAGCACAATAGTAGTAATCCTGTTTGGTTCATAACAAAAACCTATAAACCAAAAACTACAAACTATCTCCTTCCGCCACCTGGGCCTCTTCCACCACCGCCAGCACCACCCGGTGTTCTGCGTCTTGGCCCACCAGCACCTGGCCCACCGGGACCGCCGCGACCACCACGACCACGTCCACCACGACCACCTTCTGCTTCAGCTTCTGCTAAAAGTTTTGCTGCTTTTCTTTCTTTTTCATCATCCGTCATTTCTTCTACTTCATCATCTTTAGCAGCCTGGCGTTCTGCCAAACCTTCTGCAATAGCTGCGGCTATAAAATTTGTGATAATTGCAATTGATTTTGTTGCATCATCATTTCCAGGTATTGCAAAATCAACTTTATTCGGATCGCAATTCGTATCTACCACGCCAAATGTTGTAATGCCCAAACGTTTTGCTTCTGCCAGTGCGATATGTTCATGTCCGATATCTACAATAAATAAAGCTGCTGGTACCCGACCGAGTTGTGAAATACCACCTAACACTTTATCCATTTTATCTCTGTCTCTTGAAAGTGTAAGTCTTTCTTTTTTAGTTACGTTGTCAAAAGAACCATCGCCAAGCATTTTTTCAATGCTCTGCATTTTCTTTACACTTTTTCGAACGGTATTAAAGTTCGTAAGCATTCCACCCAACCATCTTTCAGTTACAAAAGGCATGTTTACTCTTTTTGCACATTCATTCACAATGTCTTTCGCCTGCTTTTTTGTACCAACAAAAAGAATTTTTCTTCCGCTGCGTGCAATTTGTTTTAATGCAGCTGCAGTTTCCTGCATACACTCAACCGTTTTGTTAAGGTCGATGATATGAATACCTTTCTTTTCAGCAAAGATGTAAGGCAGCATCTTGGGGTTCCACTTCTTTTTCAGGTGACCGAAATGTACACCCGCATCGAGTAGTTGCTGTTGAAGTGAAGTGTTATTTTCCATTATTAAATGTTTATCGTTTTTTGTTTATTGTTTGTCGTTCTCATTTATGGTTTGCGTATTTTCAAAATGAAAAACTATAAACCATAAACTGTATTAACGTTTACTGAACTGGTAGCTTCTTCTTGCTTTCTTATGACCAAATTTCTTACGCTCCACCGAACGAGGGTCACGTTTTAATAAACCAGCAGCTTTTAAAGCCGGACGATATTCAGGATTAATTTCAAGCAATACACGGGATATACCCAGCATGGCTGCTTCTGCCTGACCTTTCAGTCCACCTCCGGTAGCATTGATTTGTACATCATACTTACCTGTTACATCTACTGTTTTAAATGGACGTTCAACCTGGTTTTGTAAATACACCAGTGGGAAATAAGTTTTGTAGTCTTTATCGTTTACAGTGATTTTGCCATCACCTTTGCTAACGAATACACGGGTTACGGCTTCTTTACGTCGACCAACTCCGGTTTTTTGTTTTTCCATTTTTTATTTTTTTATATCACCCTGAGCAAAGCGAAGGGTTAAAATTTTAATTCTTTTGGTTGTTGTGCACTATGTTGATGTTCGCCACCAACGTACACAAATAATTTTTTAAACATCTTACGACCCAAACGATTTTTAGGTAGCATACCTTTTACGGCTCTTTCCACAATCATCTCGGGTCTGCGTTTCTGTAGATTATCAGCTTTTTCTTCACGAAGACCACCCGGGTAGCCACTGAAGTTCTGATACATTTTGTCTTCAAGTTTGTTGCCTGTAAATACAACTTTCTCCGCGTTGATTACAATGATGTAATCGCCGCAGTCCACGTGAGGTGTATAGTATG
>JANOFP010000458.1:0-4007 GCA_031413675.1 Bacteroidota bacterium | reverse complement strand
ATTAAAGGCTTCTTTGTTATCGAATTTTGATTGTGCAATCAGAAAAAATGTTTGCATCAGCAGGAAACATACAATAAAGATCTTCTTCATGTGTCTTGAAATTTATTTAGGGGTGCAAAATAACTAAAAGCTATGAGGCTTTTGAACCGTGCTTCATGTATTTGGAAATAATTAAGGAAAAAACGAATCAACTTCAGAAGTTCTTTCAGAATTGTTCTAAAAAAATACCACTAAAGAGGTATTGCCGGCAATTCAAATAAGCCATAGGTTGCTTCATCAAAACCATCACCAAATGTATCTCCACAACCGTAAACAATTAATCCCACTATTTCTTTTTGTTGTAATAACTGCAATAGTAGTAATTAATTCCTGCCGCAGAATTCAGCATGAAGAGCTATTAGCTCCCAAAGAAAATACTAACGAAACAAGGTTTTTTAATGTTCCGGCAACTGTTGACCCAATAATAAAAGCACTTGCCAATAAAATTTACTTGCAAAATGAGCAATATCATTTTGTAAATGATTTAGTGAAAAGGGTTGGGTTTCCGGTTTGGGATAAATCATTAATTGTAACCAACCAAGGAGTAAGAGCAGCATCTGCAAGAGTAATGGATGATAGCACTACACTTGTGTATATTCCTTTTACAATTGATTCATTACACTTTGTGAAAGCAACATTGTTGGTTCAGGTATCACCAGAAGATTCTCTATTTAGATTGATAAATGATTGGGAGTATAAAAGGTTTGGATTTGACAGTACAAGCAGTTATGTATGGAAAGCAAAAAATTTATTTCACATATTTGCAAGGTTTCAAAGTGCAATTTATTCTGATAGTGTTTTTCAAATACTTGATGGAAGGATATTTGGAGGGGATTCAGCATGGCATCCTATAGTCAAACTTCGTCAGAGCAGAAATCAGACTGGTAAAGTTTCTTTACTACAACCAATTACTGTGTGTAATTTGATAACAATTTGTGATTCTTGTTCTGGAACTTCTAAATTAAGCAGTTTCCCGGCACCTTGCTGCAATCCAACTTATCGAAATGAATGCACTACTTATTGGGTTGACATCGATCCCAATGATAACGATATTCCACCGCCGCCAAGCGGTGGTGGCGGATCAGGTAGTGGCGGAACTCCTCCAACCTGGCCTTATCCATGTGGAGGCGGAGGTAATCCACCAGCAAAAATGAGTACATCTGAACCATGTCCAAGTTCACCTGGCTGGTATCCTTCACCAGAACTACCAAATTCATTAGGTTATTATAATTCAAGAATTGCTTTTTTATATAATTATTTGGATTCATTAAACTTTGGAATGATTGAATGCGATACTTTGAATATTTTTCCACTTAATCCAATTAATGGGTTTGGTAAAATGTATCAAAGTGTTGCACAACATACGCCACATGATTCTGTTATCAATAGAATTGATTCCTTAAGAACAGTTTTTCCAAATTATCCTGTCGATAATTATTATTTACAAAGCCTTCAAGAAGCTTATGGTGCAGTTGTGAACTGTGATTTTTTCCCAGTCCGAATTCAGCAATTACCAACAGGACATACACCATCAAGCCTGTTAGAGTATTTTAGAATTCATATTAATGATTTTATTTCTACCAGCATTGGAATAAGCTTTAGTCCTTACACCATGTCCGATCTTAGCATTCCTTTATTTTGGACAGACCCGAGGTTTAATTTAAGTGATACTTCTTCGATAGGTGCATTAGTTCACGTTGAAATTCCAGCTAATGACGGTTCAGTTGTTCTATCAGGTTACAATCATACATATTTATCCTCAGGTTATCAATCTCATAGTTTTACTGCATCCACAATGCAAACGCCACTTGACAACGAACATCCTGTGGCAGGAAACAGGCGATGGGGCATTTATAACGATGCTCACGGAGGATTTACATTTTATACTATGGGAGTTGATAGAATTTGGGATTGGTGGACTCAGGCTGGTAGTAATGCAGTGGGCCGTTTAACTGGTAATGACGGTTTTGATAGAGCCGATGAATTATGGACTGATGTACAGCAAAACGTGATTAATTTTGTAAACGCAAATGGAGGCAGCGCAGTTTATTATTCAAAAAAACATATTATAGCCAGGCCTAAATGGAATGATGTCAAAGATTATTTAAAGGGGTTAATAAGTTTTGAAGTACTAAAACAAAGACTGGGATGCTAAAAAAAACAATATTTTCTCTAATAAAACTTACTTGCATCTGGATACTCCTTTCAACTCTAAATGGATTGATAGCTTATACCATAAATATTTATTTAAATAAGGGGTCTATAAAAACAACAGGGCATCCTAGAAAAATTCTATTAATAGAGCATATTCTTGATTTGGCTATTCCAATTTTTTTTATTCTAATAGCGTATTATTTAATTTCGGCATTAATTAAATTAAATATAAAAGCATCTATCCTTTTGGTTTTTATATTATCAATAATAATTACTTTTTTGTTTATGGGAGTTTCTGGCGGTTTTTATAATTTAAGTGCATTAGACAAAATAAGAATATTACTTTTTTGTTTAATAACAGCAATGGTTCCTTTTATTGATATTTTCTTACAAAAGAAAACCAACCATTGGTTTAAATAAAATATTTTTGAAAAAAACCGAAAACAATGAAGGCTTTACACATTTCCCTTTTAATAAGTATAATGGCCTTTAGTATTCTTTTGCCCGCACAGGATACATGTTTTACAATAAAAAGAATTCAAACAGAATACTTGTCAAATGGTTTTGAAAAGCTAAAATTTCCATTGAACTTTTTTATTTCTCAAGATAGCATTATGGTTTCTCCCGATTCATTAGGCAAAAAAGAGTTTATGTATTTTGAAATTCTCAACAAAAAATGTGATTGGAGTACCGGGTTCAGTAAAGGCAGCACTACCTTTTTATTAAAAATAGAAGATATGGGAGTAGCGAAATATCCCAAACTTGTTATTAACTTTCTTAACCCATTTAATAAAATTATTGAATTGTTATATGAAAATTTAGAAAGGAGAGAATTTAATATAATTAGCTATGATCCAATAAAGAATTGAAAAAGAATTATAAAAATAATTTTTCTGCTATCCCCACACTCTCCGGCTTACCCACATCCACCAATTTATCGCCGCTATGGTCATGGCCAAGTATAAGATGATCTGTTGCCAGTTTCAGGTAAACATCGGTTAATGAAAATTTTCCGGAGAAACCATATTGTTTCATTAATTCAAAAATGGCATATTCAAAAACTACGACACAGCTATATGCTTTCTCAACAAGATGTGGTTTGTGTACAGACAACTTCTCATCACCCGTATTTTTATTTCTCCAACCACAAAGCCTGTCGAAATCATCAAACAAAAAATACCTTGATGTTTTTCGGTTAGTAACACCAAAAGATATCAGGGGCTGGTGCATTTCATGAAATATGAGAAGATTATTTAAATTCAAATCGGTGAGTATATCTACATTGCAGGTTATAAATTTTTCCCCAGGGGTAAATAAATCTTTTGCTTTTAATAAACCGCCTCCGGTTTCCAACAATTCATTTGTTTCATCGCTGATGATGATATTACTTCCCCAACCTTTATTCTTTTTTACAGCATCTACAATCTGTTCTGCAAAATGATGAACGTTTACGATCACATCTTTTATTCCATATTGTTGCAGGTATTCAATATTACGTTGCAACAATGATTTTCCATTCACCAATGCAAGAGCCTTTGGATGTTTGTCTGTCCAGGGTTTGAATCTTGTGCCAAGACCGGCACTGAATATCATTGCTTTCATTATTTTTTTTCAGGAAGTGGGTTCATCCAGTTTTTTACATCTTGCACACAATGTATCAACTCAATCTTCACCTTAAATTTGTTTTTTAAATGCCTCGCCATTGCATCGGCTGCATACACACTCCGATGCTGACCGCCGGTACAACCAAAACTCACCATCAAACTTTCAAAACCTCGTTTTATATATTCTTCCACACTGATGTCTACAATATC
>JANOFP010000457.1:0-5372 GCA_031413675.1 Bacteroidota bacterium | reverse complement strand
TATCCTTCAATAATAAAATCTGCATCAGCCGGTACTTCTATTTCAGGTTGAGTAATGCATTTTACCAACTCCACTTTTTTCTTTCTTAAAAAACCCGCCAGCATATATTCATCCACATTCTCTGGCAATGGGGCGGTAGAGGAATAAGCATAAACAGGATCGCCACCCAATGCAACTGCAACCGGCATCCGCTTATTCAATTTTTTATATTCATTAAAATGTTTTGCAGAAACTTTATGCTTATGCCAGTGCATACCTGTCAATGTTGCATCAAAAATCTGCATCCGGTACATCCCTACATTTCTTGTATTGGTATTTGGATCTTTTGTATGAATAATTGGAAGGGTAACAAATGGCCCACCATCTTTGGGCCAGCAGGTAATCACAGGTAGTTTAGTTATATCCGGGTTTTCCATAACCACTTCCTGGCATTCGCCTCTCCCCTTTTTTACTTTAGGCATCCAGCTTGCAAACTGACCAAGTTTTGGAAGCAGTTTTAATTTATCAATTATATTTTCCTTGGGTGAAGAAAGCAGTTTAAATAAACCTTCAATTTCCTTTGCCACATCATCCAGTTGACTGACGCCAAGTGCAAGGCACATTCTTTTTTCGCTGCCATAAGCATTCATCAATACCGGAAAATTATAACCTGTATTTTCAAACAATAATGCTTTTCCGCCGCCGGGTTGTTTACTTATTCGGTCTGTTATCTCTGCAATTTCAAGTTTAGGGTTTACAAACGATTTGATACGAAGTAATTCGCCTGCCTTATCTAATGTTTCTATAAAATGTTGCTGATTACGGTATGCCATTGCAGCGAAGTTAGCGCAGCGCTGTCAAAATCAGTTATCGGAAAAAGGAAATAGATTTTTGATTTCGAAAACTAACTTTTTAATAAAAAATTACCCACACTGCATTCCAAACATCTTTTCTTGTTGCAATATTCGTTCTTGAGTTCCAGCAAAGCCTGGCTGTCAAAAGCATTATTATTTTCAATACCGAGATTTACAAATCCCCGGGTAATGGAATTCGATTCAGCAGAAACTTCTTCCAGCCACTTTAATGCTTTTTGTTTATAGCTTTCCTCTTTATGATGTTTGCCATAGGCAAATAAAACCGGGCAAATGGTATTAATGATAATATTTTCAATCATCGCTTTACCCAATTTTTTCTTTTTAAATTCAGTTGGTTCGTCAAATTTGTAATGATAATGCCAATAATCGTTTGCTGTTATTGTAAACCATTTTTTTACTTCGGCGATGGACTTTGCATCTTTTATTTTTGAAAACAAATGTGAAGATTCAGTAATCAGCACAGCAAGCTGAGCCAGGCGAACAGTAGGAAAGTTCATCGGCCGCATTCTTAAAAAATGAACGGGTACATGAACGGGTTTTAGTTTGTATTTTTTTTGAAGAAAACTAAATTCCTTCTGCAATAGAGTCGGATATTCTTCTGCGTTATGCGAAAATTTTTGAACAGCCCGTTGCTCCAACAAGCCAGCCTGGCCAAACAACAGGGCTTCTACCTGGTGAATTTGATTTTTATGTTTAGCAAGAATATTTATTGAAATGGATTTTGCAATTGCTTCAAAAGCATCTGCATTTACTTTAATTCCAAAATTACGTGCAATCAACCACCAAAAACTTTCTTCCCAATGATCCTTATTTTGTTGTTGAAAATTTTCAACTGTTTTTGTTTTACGTAACATTCTTTCGGCGAGTAAGCGTTCTTTCCAGCTTTGCCATACTAAATATTTTACCGTGCCAATACTTTCCTGGCAGGGAATAAATGATTCTGCGTTCATCAATTCTTCATAGCGTTGCAACAGGAGTGATGAGATACGATCTTTTAATTCAAGTACCGGAATCGTATTCACCGGAATCGTATTTCCATTTACAACTACATGAAGAATTACATTCTTATAATTTTTATCTCCTTCATGACTGTGTTTATTCCAATCATTCGCTTCCAAATGCAGTTCAACGCTACCTGCCCAGATTGTATTTCCTATTTTTATTTTAGCGTCAAGAAAGTCGGGACCCTGATTGGTGTTGTAATGACCGGGAAAAATAATTTGTATTTTTTCGCCAGCTGAAGTTGTTAATTCTCCTTTATTGAAGTATTGAAACTGCCAAATGAATTGGAGGAGTCTTTCGGTCATAGCAATGAGAATAAAAATTGTTCAATGATTAATGATCATGATTCAAGTTAAGCAACATCTTTGAAAATTGAGAATAGCATTTTGAATTATTTCACTCCTTCGGTCATTAATTAACACCCGGTCAATAAACCCTATTCAAGTTATAAAAATGTTTTTAATGTTGAGCATTAACTGCAGGGCAGATGCATTAAAACAAGTTAAAATAAAAAAGCAGTTTGTTTTCAATCCCGAAGGGATGCTATTATTATAGAGAGGAATAATTTTCGAGTTTTCAAAACCCCAAAGGGGTGAAATTTCACCCCTTCGGGGTTCAAAGCTAATATGGAATCCATTTTTCTATAATAATATCAGCCTTTCAGGCTTTAGAAATTTTAATGCGTCAACCCTGGCATTGACTGTTGAATATTGTTTATTGAATATTTATTTCTTACTACTTGTTACAAATATTTAATCTACTAACTTCTTCAAGGCCATAACCACACGACTCACCGGCAGCCCCATTACATTATAAAAATCGCCTTTAATCGATTTTATTCCTACTACACCAATCCATTCTTGTATAGCATAAGAACCTGCTTTATCATACGGCTTATATTTATCCACGTAGAATTCAATTTCTTTTTCTGAAAGCTTATGAAATTCAACTTCAGTGGTATCGGCAAACGAAATTTCCTTTTCTCCTTTTAATACGACAACTCCTGTTATCACCTGATGCTTTTCTCCCTGCAAAGCAAGCAACATGCTTATCGCTTCTTCCCGATGTACGGGTTTGCCAAGAATGGCTTCGCCGAGCACAACAATTGTATCAGCTGCAAGTATAATCTCATCCATCATTCCTTTTTCCTGTACAGCAAAGGCTTTATTTCTTGCAATATAAATTGCAATTTCACTGCCTTCTAATCCGGGTGGGTAGCGTTCATCCGTTTCGCTAATAATCGATTCAAATGGAATTTCTGCCCATTCCAATAATTGTTTTCTACGGGGTGATTGTGATGCTAAAATAATTTTTTGCATGTCTTAAAGATAGAATTTGAAAAAGAACATGGATAAAATTCCAGTAAGCATTATAAATTTTGCAAGGCTGCTGAGGTTATGAAAATCTTTTCCATTTTTTGATTTCCGCAACAAGTATAAAAAATAAACCAATGGCACGATAATCAATACAACACTATAAGCAATTGGCAACCACCATTTATACTGAAGTACATAAAACTGAAGAATGGTGATAGCTGCAGTAATAACAGCGAGCCATACTGCCACATAAACTTTTGTAGCATTTACTCCCCATGTAATCGGCATGGTTTTACATCCATGCTTTGCGTCGCCCTGCATATCTTCCATATCCTTTACTGCTTCCCGTATCAGTGACATAATAAATGCAAAGCCTGCATATAAAAATCCAAACCGGATGATTCTTACTTTTATTTCCTGCGAATGTCCCGAGCCGGGCCATACTTCTGCCAGCATTAATATTAAAATAACCCATGCGGTTAATAAGGATATTAAAATATTTCCCGATAGTAATTTTCTTTTTAAAGAAACCGAATATCCAAATAGTAACATGACACAAATTGTATTGACAAGAGGTATAAACCATAATCGAGTACGCCACCAGATATATGCACTTAGTAAAACACCAATTGTACTTAGTGCAAAATGCCAGGCAATAGCCCAACGTCGGGAAATGATTGAATCTACAGCATTGCCACTTGGTTTATTTATCTGATCAATATTCACATCAAAGTAATCATTAATAATATAACCGGCTGCTGCAATACAAATGGAAGCCGCGGTGAGTAAATAATAATTCAGCCCGTTTATGATTGGCAGCTGGCCTGCTTTAGTAAGTATAGAATGAATAATGTATTGGTGAAATAATAATTGAGTGAGTGCAATAAAAAAAAGATTGAGCGGCCGGGTGGTTTTAATAAAGGCGGCTATCAATCTCATGCAGTTGGTTTATTTTTTGGAAAGATACTTAGAGAGAACGGAATTTGGAATTCGGAATTGGGAATTGGGAATTTGACAGCGGGCTGGCAACTTAAGGTTTAGACTGATAATTCTCCCAATTACTAATTACCAATTCCCCCAGGAGTCCTTTGGACAAATTCCCAATCACTGTACTCCTCACCTACTAACCACATCCGTACCATAATTCCATTTGCTTTGCACTTTCAAAACTTTTTCTATTATATCCCGTACACATCCAAAGCCACCATTGATTGGTGAAATATAATGAGCGATGTCTTTTATTTCAGTTACTGCATCAGCAGGGCATGCACTTACACCACAAAATTTCATGGCTTCCAGATCGGGTAAATCATCTGCCATATAAAGCAATTCATCCCATTTAAGAATTTGCTTTTTCAAATAGGAATCAAGAAATTTTTTCTTATCGGAAACAGACATGAAAACTTCTTCAATGCCGAGTTTTGTTAAACGATCAACCACCGGATCAGAGGTTCCACCTGATATTATCACAACTTTAAATCCGTTTTTAATTGCCATCTGCAATGCAAACCCATCTTTGATATGCATTTGTCTTGCCTGCACACCACCCGGTAATACTAATACAGTACCATCGGTAAGCACGCCATCAACATCAAAAACGAAAGTTGTGATTTTTTTAAAGAGACTTAGTACGTTCATAAAATAATTTGCTAAAGTGCAGCTATGCAAATATGCCAATTAGTTTCGGAAATATTGAGCTCTTATTTGCACATTGGTAAATTTGCAAATTGGCTCATTACTTCTGAGCATCTCTCCACTCATACACCCAACTGCTCTGAATCATTTCCAGATGACCTTCATTGCTTTCTTCACGGGTGCCAAGAAAGTTTGGAATTTGCAGAACCCATTCCAATAAATCGGTGAAACGGATTCGATAAATTTTCCCTTCATTAAATTCATCGCCAAAACGTTCGTATAATTTTAATGCGATGTCTTCGTAGTCGCCCCAGTTTATCGGTGGTTCAAAATGTGTCATAATATTAATTAATGTGCCCCGATAGCTATCGGGATGAAAATTTGCAAATCTGCAAAAAACTTCAAGCAGAATGCCTCTCCAATTTGCACATCGGCACTTTTGCAAATTGGCATATTGAACTATTCTCCCAAAAATTGTGTTTGATCTGGTATTGTTACTTCCACTTCGCCATTACCTTCTAATAATAAAGACTGACAGCCCAACCTTGAATTTAATCTTGGATTT
>JANOFP010000456.1:0-2951 GCA_031413675.1 Bacteroidota bacterium | reverse complement strand
AATGACCGCCCCAGAAAGCCCTCCAGTTATTTTCGCCATAGGGTGCACAGGAATAGGGAGTGCGGTTCATTAAGAACGGATGCTTTTCGCTTTTATCTTTAGGCATGTAAATCGATGTGAAGAGTTTTATTCCATCCCGCATCGGAATATATTTTTCTATTTTAATGTAATTATCACGAATCCATGCACTGTCCTGGTCAGTTTGTGCTGATGTAACTAAAATTGAAAATAAAAATAGCGGAAGCAGTAAATTGCGTAACATGTTGAATTAGTTTTGTCCGAAGAACCCTTCGGAAAAATAAATTTAATCAATCTCTTCCTTACAGGTAAAATTATTTTATGAATGATAATAAACAGGTGATAGAACGATTTTATACAGCATTTCAGCAACTGGATTATAAAACCATGCAGGACTGTTACAGTGCGGATATTGTTTTCAGCGATCCGGTTTTTTTAGTTTTAAATGGCGATGAAGCTAGAGCCATGTGGGAAATGCTTTGTAAAAATGCAAAAAATTTTTCCCTCACATTTTCGGACATTGAATTGCTGGATGAAGAATATGCTACCTGCAAATGGATAGCTACATATACATTTTCAAAAACAGGAAATAGGGTTGTAAATAATATCAAAGCATTTATGAAATTGAATGACGGAAAAATTATTGAACATAGTGATGCTTTCCGTTTAAGTACCTGGATTGGTCAGGCTCTTGGTTGGAAGGGTGTTTTATTTGGTTGGGCAGGATTTATGAAAAGAGCAGTACAAAAAAATGCGAGAAAGAGCCTGGCGAATTTTATAGAAAAGAAAAACGCCAGCCAGAGCTGACGTTTGACATTTGTTTTACACAGGTAATATTTTTAAGCTTCCAACACTCCAAACTTTCCGGTATTTGCATCTTGAATTGCCTGCTCCACTTCTTCCAAGGTATTCATCAGAAATGGGCCGTATGCCGCAATCGGTTCATCAATTGGAACACCGGATAAAACAAGTATTACTGAATCTTCAGTAGATTCTATTGTGAAATTTTCGCCATCATTTTTTAGTAACACAAAATGATCCTGCTTCGCCGGGCTGCTATTAATTTTTGCTGATCCTTCAATTATCAGTAAGCCCGTATTATACTCAGCAGGAAAACTCATTTCAAGTTTAGCACCTTTTTTTAATCTTGCATTGTATAGATGAATAGGTGTAAATGTAGAAGCAGGTCCTTTTGCCCCGTTAAATTCTCCTGCAATAACTTCAACATATCCTTTATCATCTGGTAATTGATAGCGAGTCATCATGCTGTTCGTAATCCCCTGGTATTTTGGAGCAGTCTTTTTGAATTTAGCCGGGAGGTTCACCCATAGCTGCACCATCTGAAACAACCCACCGGTTTTACTGAATTCTTTTTCATGATATTCTTTGTGCAACAATCCTGAACCTGCTGTCATCCACTGTACATCACCTTCACCAATGATGCCGCTGTTACCGGCACTGTCATGATGAGCAATTTTACCTTGATAAGCTACTGTCACAGTTTCAAATCCTGCATGCGGATGCACACCTACACCCCTTGGTTCATTTCTGGGATTAAATTCAATCTTTGAACCATAGTCCAGCATAAAGAATGGACTCATTCTTTTTTTATCAATCAACTGACTGTTTGGAAAAAAATTATGCACCCTGAACCCATCACCTACCATGTGTGGGGGAGGAGGGGCAATAATTGCTTCAATTGTTTTAATATTTTTACCCATAATTATTTTATTTTTTTAAACACAAACTCTTTCAAGAACTATTTTTTCTGCCAGCCATAGAAATTCAGAAATAAAATCATGAATATTTTTTTCAAAACCCGGATCTGTTAAGTTACCTTCTGCATCAAATTTTTTATCCACTGCAGGAACAATTAACATAAACGGAGAAACAATACCAAACAACGCTGGTACTAACTGTAATAATTGTTGTGAAGCTCTTATGCCACCCATTGCTCCGGGAGATGCTGTTACGATTCCAAAAGGCTTATGCATTTGTTTTGGAAAATGATCCAACAGGTTTTTCATAGCAGGGGAGTAGCTGCCATTATATTCCGGTGTAACCAAAATAAAAGCATCTGCATTAAAAATTCTTTCTGTAAGTGGTTTGAATTCATCGGGAGTTTTATCTACTGAAACGAAAACAGTTTGCACTGGCGGCAAATTCCATTCTTTTAAATCTATTATATTGACCTCATGGTCTGTATTGGTTTGTAACCCATTTTTTAAATTGAGTGCAACTCTTCTGCTTAAACTATTAACTCGTGGGCTACCTGAAATAATTTCTATTTTCATAATAAGTTCTATTTGTCAAAAAGTATTCCTTCATCATCTCATCCGCATCAATTGGCAAAAATCCGGCTTAATGTCAGCATGGCAATTGATATAGGATAAGTCTTTCTTCTTTTTGTCAGTTTGCTTGGGAATGATTTAATTTGGGTTTATAAACTAATAAACATGTTTAACCGCAGAAAGTTCATTCATACCTCATTTTTTGGTTCAATAGCAGGTTTTGCTTCAGTAAAAATTTTAGCCGGGGAGGAAAGCAATCGGGTGATTGGAAAGCCAATTGTAATTTCTACCTGGGATGCTGGGCTGATTGCAAACAAGGCTGCCTGGGAAATTTTAGGTAATAAAGGGAAAGCAATTGATGCTGTGGAAAAAGGTGTGATGGTTACAGAGGATTCGCAGAACTGTTGTGTTGGTTTGGGTGCCAATCCAGATCGTGATGGCTATGTAACATTGGATGCCTGTATTATGGATGATAAATTTAATTGTGGAAGTGTGGCTTTTTTAGAAAGAATAAAACATCCCATTTCCGTAGCAAGAAGAGTAATGGAAAAAACACCACATGTTATGTTAGTGGGTAGTGGTGCTCAACAATTTGCAGTAGCAGAAGGATTTCCATTGGAAGAACAAAAACTTTCTCCTGAT
>JANOFP010000455.1:0-11505 GCA_031413675.1 Bacteroidota bacterium | reverse complement strand
CCAACCATCTTTTTTTTCTTCATCCGTTAAAGTGGCAACAGTTGGTGTAGTTGTTTTTTCAGTATCATCCGACGAACTGTCAACACAACCTGAGAGTGTAAATGTGATAGCAGATAATAAAATTAGTTTGTGCATTTTATTTATTTGTTTTAAGTAATAAAACATATTTGGCAAGTGCCTTTGCATCATCTAAACTCATAGTTGCATGTGGAGCCATTGGAACTTCTCCCCAAACCCCACTGCCACCAGAAATAATTTTTGTTGCCAGGTAATTTACCGTAGAGTCGGAATCCGGATATTTATTAGCAACATCACGCCAGGCTGGCCCCGCATTTTTTTCATCTATGCGATGACAGGTAGCACAGTCACTTTTTCCAACAAGTTCAACCCCTTTTGCATAAACAGGGTTACTGCTTGGGTCGTTAACTACTTCAGATTTTTTTTCGTCTCCCGGTGTTTCTTTTTTATCGCCACCGCCACATGCCGCAATGATTGCCGTTGTTGTAATTAAGAAGAATACTTTTTTCATGTTTTTAATTTTAATTTGCAAATGTATTAATTCAATCCTAAAATCTTCCGGTTAAATTTTTCGTCAGAAATCTGACCAGCAAAATCATCAAATGCTTTTTCTGTTACCCGGATGATATTTTTTTTAATAAACTCGGCTCCTTCTTTTGCTCCATCTTCAGGGTGTTTAAGACAGCATTCCCACTCCATTACTGCCCAACCCGTATAATCGTACTGTGTCAGTTTGCTAAAAATAGTTTTAAAATCCACCTGTCCATCTCCGGGTGAACGATACCTGCCAGCTCTGTTCAACCAGCTTTGATAGCCACCAAAAGTTCCTTGCCTGCCTGTAGGATTAAATTCAGAATCTTTTACATGGAATGCTTTAATACGCTCATGATAAAGATCTATGTACTCAAGGTAATTTAATTGTTGTAAAACAAAATGTGAAGGATCATACAGTAAACAAGCCCGTTTATGGTTATTTACTTTTTCCAAAAACATTTCATATGTAATGCCATCAAACAAATCTTCACCCGGATGAATTTCATAACACACATCTACACCACAGTCATCAAATTTATTTAATATTGGTAACCATCGTTTTGCTAACTCTTTAAAACATTCTTCCACTATTCCATCGGGTCTTTGTGGCCATGGATGAAAAGAATGCCACAATAAAGCGCCACTGAAAGTTGCATGTGCATTCAATCCTAAATTTTGAGATGCTTTAGCTGCATAGATGAGTTGTTGCACTGCCCACTCCTGCCTCGCTTTAGGATTTTTCTTTATTGCATCTGGAGCAAATGCATCAAACAAATCATCAAATGCAGAATGAACAGCAACTAACTGTCCTTGTAAATGGGTTGATAGTTCAGTTATTTCCAAACCACATTCATTAATCATTCCTTTCAATTCATCTGCATAGGTTTTACTTTCTGCGCATTTTTGCAAATCAATACACCTGGCATCCCAGGTAGGGATCTGTACCCCAACAAAGCCAAGACTTTTTGCCCATTGGCAAATTGTTTTCATCTCATTAAACGGTGGCTTATCGCCTAAAAACTGCGCTAAGAAAATAGCAGGACCTTTAATTGTTGTCATAGTAATAATATTTCACGCAAAGACGACAAAGATTTCGCTAAGTCGCAAAGTTTTATAAATTGTTTACGATTCTATGAATTCCATCTTTAATAAGCGGTACATTAAAATTTATAAGTAATCCTAATTTAAGGTTTGTGAGCCGCAAATAAGTAAGTAACTGCTTATAATGAACATGTGCCAACGCTTCAACCGATTTAAATTCTAAGATCACTTTATTATTTAGTACAATATCTGGAATAAAACCAATTCCCATATCAATTCCTTTATGAACTACTTTTATTCCATGTTGCCTTATATAAGGAATCTTTGTTTCATTCCATTCAAAGGCAAAAATCTCTTCATACACACTTTCAAAAAGACCCGGTCCATATTCTTTATGAATATTAAAACAAGTGTTCACTGCAATTTTGGCGATTTCATTTTCTGACATAACAAACCTTTTTCTTTCTTTGCGAGCCTTTGCTGTCTTTGCGTGAAATCAAACAACAAACTTTGTCCATTTAGCATCACTCTTACCTGATGCCACCACATTCTCAATAAATGCCATTCCTCTTATGCCTTCTTCTGTACCTGGAAAATCAAGCCATTCATTCTTCGGTTCTTCTCCATTCATTTTTGCACGTACCGTTAATGCAAAATTGCGGTAGAGATTAGCAAAGGCTTCGAGATAACCTTCCGGATGACCAGCCGGTGTTCTTGAATTATGCGAAGCATAAGAAGTAACATAACCTGTACCGGCACGATAAATTTCCGTAGGTCTATCCAACCATTTTATCAATAAACTATTTGCATCTTCCTGTTTCCATTCCAAGCCACCTTTATCACCATACACTCTTATCTTGATACAATTTTCTTCACCGGCTGCTACCTGCGATGCCATCAAAACACCACTGGCTCCATTTTCAAATTTCATGAACACAGCCCCATCATCATCCAGCATCCTTCCTTCTACCAGAATATTTAAATCGGCACAAAGCTGTGTTACTTTCATACTGGTTACATATTCAGCCATATTAAAAGCATGTGTACCAATATCACCCATTGCACCTGCTATCCCACTTCGCTTGGGATCGGTACGCCAGGATGCCTGTGCATTACCTTCGCTTTCTTTTAATGTACTTAACCAACCTTGCGGATATTCAACATATATTTTTTTAATTTTTCCAAACATTCCACTTCCAATCATTTGTTTTGCTTGCTTTATCATTGGATAACCGGTATACGTATGCGTTAATAAAAGTGTAAGCCCGGTATCTTTTACTTTTTGGTGCAATTCTTTTGCCTGGTCTAATGAAAATGTAATTGGTTTTTCTATCACAACATGAAAACCTTTATCTAACGCCATCATTGCCGGATCAAAATGAACAAAGTTGGGAGTAACGATGCTTACGAAGTCAAGGCGTTTATCAGCAGGCATAGCTGCTTCTTTTTCCAGCATTGTTTTATAATCGGTATAAATTCTTTCTTCATCAAGAAATAAAGATTTACCAGAATCAACGGCTACCGTTGGATTGATGCTTAATGCGCCGGCAACAATTTCCACTTGCCCGTCCATATTAAAAGCAAAGCGATGAATGGCACCAATAAAAGCATCCTTGCCACCACCAATCATTCCCATTCTTAATTTTCGATTCATAATTCAAACGTTTGTTGTGTATTAATGTGGATTAAAAAAGTATTGATTGAAAAATTGTGTGGCTAAAAATAGTACATTTAGCATTTCCAAGCCATTTTTACTAAAACAAACGATATGCAAGCTATAAGCAAACAAAAACTTTTTATCGCCAGTTGCCTGGCATTACTCGTTACTTCTTTATCCTTTGGTATTCGTGCCGGAATTCTTGGCAGACTCGGAGTTGAATTTGGATTGGACAAAGCAGAACTAGGAACAATAGCGGCAACCGCATTCTGGGGTTTTCCATTGGCAGTTATAATTGGTGGAATGGTGGTGGATATTATTGGGATGAAAAAATTACTCATTCTTGCATTTATATTTCACCTTGCCGGTATTCTCTTGACAATCTATGCTGGAAGTTTTGGAAACCCTTTCTGGTCGTTATTTATTTCCACCTTATGTATTGGAATTGCGAATGGAACAGTTGAGGCTGCCTGCAATCCGCTGATTACTTCTTTATATTCCGACAATAAAACAACCAAGCTGAATCATTTTCATCTTTGGTTCCCAGGCGGTATTGTTATCGGAACTTTGATTGTGTACTTCTTTGATAAAGCAGCTATCGGCTGGCAAATTCAAGTGGGAATGATGATAATACCAACTTTGATTTATGGTTTTCTTTTTTCAAAACAAAGTTTCCCAGTCACCGAAAGAGTATCAAGCGGGGTATCAACAGGAGATATGTATAAGTCGTTACTAAATCCTCTTTTCCTTTTTATGATCATTTGCATGTTTGGAACGGCTATTACAGAATTATTCACCGGTCAATGGATCGATGTTTTATTAAAAAATGTTTCTGATAATGCATTATTAATACTTACTGTTTCAACCGGGGTAATGGCAATAGGTCGTGCATTTGCCGGACCAATTGTTCATCGGCTTGCGCCACAAGGTGTTTTATTAATGTCAGCCATTTTTGCAACATTGGGTTTATATCTTCTTGGAAATACTTCTGGTAATATGATTTTTGTTGGGGCTTTAGTTTTTGGACTTGGAGTTTGTTATTTCTGGCCTACCATGCTTGGATTTGTTTCTGAAAATATTCCAAAAACCGGAGCAGTGGGAATTAACTTAATGGGAGGAGCAGGTATGTTTGCTGTTTCTTTATACATGATGTTTATGGGTGGCGTTTACGATAATAAAATTGCAGCAAAACTTCCTGCAGGCGCAGATTTAAAACTTTATAATTCATCTGAAGCAGATGCAGGTATGAAAGCAGCATTGGGTGAAGCAAACAAAGCAGCGGGTCCAGAAATTTTAAATGCAACTTTATTTATTCCGATCATATTAATAGTAGCCTTTACAGGATTGTATTTATATATGAGAAATAAGAAGAAATAAAATTGAAACTGTCCGTCCGCATACAACTTTCTTCGATGATGTTTCTCCAGTTTTTTATATGGGGGGCATGGTTTGTTACAATGGGTACTTATTTGGATAAAGTGTTACATGCATCCGGAAAACAGGTTGGTGCTGCATATAGTGCAATGGCTATTGCTACTATCATCTCTCCTTTCTTTGTTGGCATGATAGCTGACAAATTTTTCTCAGCACAAAAATTATTGGGCGTACTGCATCTTGGCGGCGCTGCACTACTATTTTATCTGACTAAGATTGGGAATGCCGATATGTTTTACTGGGTAGTTTTATTGTACTCTTTATTATATGCACCCACATTGGCATTGGTGAACTCAGTTGCATTCCGCCAAATGAAAGATACTGCCAAAGAATTTCCATCTATTCGTTTTTTAGGGACCATTGGTTGGATAGCAACCGGTTTTTTGATTGATAAAGTTTTTAAAATTTCAACTGAACAACTGTCTGTTACATTTATTATGGCCTCAGCAGCATCAGCCGTTCTGGGCTTGCTAAGTTTTTCTTTACCCGATACGCCACCTAAAGCGAAAGGAACGAAAACAAGTTTTGCGCAGGCGTTGGGTGCAGATGCACTGGTGTTATTTAAAGACAAAGCATTTGTAATCTTTTTTACTGCGTCTGTTTTAATTTGTATTCCGCTTGCATTTTATTATAGTCTTACCAACTTATTTCTTACGGATGCAGGCATGAATAATGCAACAAGTAATATGACATTGGGACAATTTTCAGAAGCATTTTTTATATTACTCATTCCATTTCTTTTCCGCAGGTTAGGTGTAAAATGGATGATAGCCATTGGAATGCTGGCATGGGTAATTCGGTTTTTATTTTTCGGTTATGGCGATGCGGGCCCAAACCTCTGGATGCTTTTCGCAGGCATCCTGCTTCATGGTGTTTGTTTTGACTTTTTTTTTGTTACCGGTCAAATTTATACAGATCGTAAAGCCGGGCAAAAAATACAAAGTTCTGCACAGGGGTTAATCACAATGGGAACTTATGGTGTTGGAATATTTATTGGATCATTACTTTCCGGCTATGTGAAAGATTATTATACAGTTGAAGATATTTCGAACTGGAAAAATATATGGATGGTGCCTGCAGCTATAGCCGGCATCGTATTATTGTTATTTATTATTTTATTTAAAGAAAAAAATAGCCTTGCCCTTCAGACAGAAACTCAGTAACTTTAATTTGACAATTACATGAAAACAACAAACCGTAGAGACGCACTTAAGACACTGGCAACAGGCTCGATTGCATTAGCTGCCACACCTTTGCTTAGCTCTTACACCAACAAAGAAACATTTGAAGACAACTATAAACTGAAAGGAAATATCAACCACTCCGTTTGTCAATGGACATTTGGTCATCTATCATTGGATGAATTATGCGTGGCTGTAAAAAAAATAGGATTGAAAGCAGTTGATTTAATTGGTCCAAATGAATTTGAAATATTGAAGAAACATGATCTTTATTGTTCTATGTGTTATACTTCGGGCAAAAGAAGTTTGACGGAAGGTTGGAATAATAAAGCAAATCATGAATGGTTGATAAAGGATTACTTAGAAGCCATACCATTAGTTGCAGATGCAGGGTATAAAAATTTAATCTGTTTTAGTGGAAACAGAAAAGGTATGGACGATGAAACAGGAATGAAGAATATGGCTGAAGGAATTAAACAGGTTATTGGACTTGCAGAAAAAAAAGGAGTCATTATACAGATTGAAGTATTTAACAGTAAAGTTGATCACAAAGATTATATGGCTGATAAAAGTGCCTGGGCAGTTGAATTATGCAAACGAATAGGATCATCAAACTTTAAAATACTCTATGATATCTATCACATGCAGATAAATGAAGGCGATGTGATACGGACTATTCAGAATAATTATCAGTATTTTGGACATTATCATACAGCGGGAGTGCCAGGAAGAAGTGAAATAGATGAATCACAGGAATTATTTTATCCTGCAATTATGAATGCAATCCTTGCAACTGGATATAAAGGTTATGTAGCCCAGGAATTTATTTCCAAAATGAAAGAACCGGCTGAAAAAATGGCTTCATTAAAAAAGGCAATAAAAATTTGTGATGTGTAATGTAGCCCCCTAATTCTCCGCCCGTGGCGGAGACTTTGGCACTCTGATTATTCGGGAAGTTTTAAAAATATTAAATCTGAAATTTTAAATTTTAAATAAAACATGGCAGACAATAATACGTATGATGCAATTGTAGTTGGTTCCGGCATAGCTGGCGGCTGGGCTGCAAAAGAACTTGCTGAAAAAGGTTTAAAAGTTTTGATGCTGGAACGTGGGTTTGATATAAAGCATAAAACGGATTATGAAAAAAGTAACAAACCGGTTTGGGATTATCCGCACCGTGGGGGACGAACACAGGAGATGATTAAAGATTATCCGCACTTAAAGAGGGACTATCCTTTAAATGAACGTAATCTTCATTATTGGGCAGTTGATAAAGATTCTCCATATACCGAAACAAAAAGATTTGATTGGTTTCGTGGTTATCATGTAGGTGGCCGTTCGCTTATGTGGGGCAGACAAAGTTACCGTTGGAGTGAGCAGGATTTTGAAGCAAATGAAAAAGATAAAATTGCTGTTGATTGGCCTATTCGTTATAAAGATTTGGAAAAATGGTACACATATGTAGAAAAATTTGCAGGCATTCAAGGCTCGTATGAAAATTTACCACAGTTACCAGATAGTCATTTCTTACCTGCAATGGATTTAAACATTGTAGAAAAAGATGTGGCTGCAAGAATTAAAAAACATTATAAAAATGCTAGGACGATTATAATTGGAAGAACTGCACATGTAACAGCTCCGTTGAAAGACAGTCCGGAACGGGACAATTGTCAATACCGGGATATGTGCTGGAATGGTTGTCCGTTTGGTGCTTATTTCAGTACACAATCGAGTACACTTCCTGCTGCAATGAAAACGGGTAATCTTACACTCCGTCCTTTTTCAATTGTAACAGAAATTATTTATGATAAAGAAACCAAGAAAGCAAAAGGTGTAAGAATCATTGATGCAGAAACAAATGAAGTAATAGAATATTTTTCAAAAATTGTATTCTTATGTGCGTCAGCTTTTAATAGTACTTGGATATTAATGAACTCAGCTACAAATATCTGGACGGATGGATTGGGTAGTGCCAGTGGAGAATTGGGACATAACGTAATGGACCATCATTTCCGATGTGGCGCTGGAGGTGATGTGGAAGGTTATGATGATAAATATTATTTCGGACATCGCCCAACCGGTTTTTATATTCCCCGATTTAGAAATTTAGGGAATGAAAAACGAGATTACATTCGTGGCTTCGGTTATCAGGGCAGTGCAAGCAGAAATGGCTGGAGTAGAGATGTAAAAGAGTTAAGCATTGGTGGTGATTTTAAAGATGCCTTAAGCGAACCCGGAGATTGGAGAATCGGTGCTACTGCTTTTGGTGAAATGCTTCCATATCATGAAAATAAAATTTCACTCAATCGGAATGTAAAAGATAAGTGGGGATTGCCTGTGTTAGATATGGATGTGGAAATAAAAGAAAATGAAATTAAAATGCGGTTTGATATGCAGAATGATTTAAAAGAAATGCTTGAAGCTGCTGGCGTAAAAAATGTTACCACATTTGACAATACTTATCATGTAGGTATGGGTATACATGAAATGGGAACTGCACGTATGGGGCGGGATGAAAAAACATCTGTATTGAATAGCAATAATCAGGTATGGGATTGTAAAAATGTTTTTGTTACAGATGGAGCTTGTATGACAAGTGCAAGCTGTGTAAACCCATCGCTTTCTTATATGGCATTAACTGCGAGAGCAGTTGATTTTGCAGTGTCAGAACTTAAAAAAAATAATCTTTAAATATTAACCCCTAAATCCCCTAAAGGGGACTTTAGAGCCCTATTAAATAATGACTTTTTAGATATAGAACGTTAGAAATTTTATTTTTCAGAATATTACTAATGACTTTAAAAAATCCATATAAGCAGGGCGGAATGTTTGAAGGAGCTACGCATTTTATTTTTGAAAATGCAAAAAACCTTCGCAAGAACATGACTGATGCAGAAAATATTCTATGGAATCATTTAAGAAAAGGAATTAATGGCTTTAAATTCAGAAGACAGCACCCGATTGGAATTTATATTGCAGATTTTTTTTGCTATAAAGCTAAATTAGTTATTGAATTAGATGGTTCAGTACATAATAAAGAGGAAGTAAAGATAAATGATGAAGTGAGACAAAAAGATTTACAGAAATGGGGTTATGCAGTTATACGTTTTAAAAATGAACAAGTCTTTATAGAAATCGATGATGTACTTCAAAGCATTTCGGAAATAGTAAACAATATTATTAAAAACAAATCTCCGAATATCGGAGTCTAAAAGCCCCCTTTAGGGGGTTTGGGGGTTTAATTTTATGAACAGACGTGAACTTTTAAGATTAGTCGCCTTAGCTACAGGTGGCGTTGTTATTGGAGGAGAATTTTTATTATCAGGTTGTAATAATCCATCAGCTGGCTTATCATTGACATTTACCGAAAGCGATATAGCTTTATTGGATGAAGTAGCTGAAACTATTTTTCCAAAAACAAATACTCCTGGTGCAAAAGAAGCAAAAGTAGGACAATACATGACAGTGATGGTAAATGACTGTTATGATGAAGAAGATAAAAAAACTTTTCATGAAGGAATGGATAAATTGAATGCTGCATGTAAGGAAATGCATCATACAACATTCATGAATGCAAATGCAAAGGAACGAACTGATTTATTAACTGTATTGGATAAGGAAGCTAAAGAGTATAACAAAACGAAAAAAGATTTTGATAAAGCGCAAAATGAAAAAGAAAAAGCTGAATTAGCTAAAGGGAATAAAACATTTATAAAAGAAAAAATGCCTTCACATTATTTTACCATGATGAAGCAATTAACCATTACCGGGTATTTTACCAGTAAAGTAGGAAGAATTGGTGCAACAAGATATGAACCTGTGCCGGGTAAGTATATTGGAGATTTGGATTATAAAAAAGGCGATAAAATATTTACTAGTCTCACTTAATGATTATAAACTTTAATTTAAATTTTTTTAATAATTTAATGATGAAAAGAAATGATTTTATAAAAATTACCGGTGGGCTTGCTCTAGGCAGTCTGGCAACAAATAATATTTTTGCTTCATTGGCGATGGAAGAAGAAGCAAAGAAGATTAAAAAATTTGGCTTACAACTTTATACCCTGCGTGATGTAATGCCGAAAGATCCAAAAGGCATTTTACAGCAAGTAGCCAATTTTGGTTATAAACAAATTGAAAGTTATGAAGGCGCCCAGGGAATGTTTTGGGGGATGAGTAATACTGACTTTAAAAAATATATGGATGATCTTGGAATGACAATCATCTCCAGCCATTGTGATACATCAAAAAATTTTGAAAAGAAAGTAACAGATGCTGCAGCAATTGGAATGAAATATCTCATCTATCCATGGGAAGGTGCCGGAAAAACCATAGACGATTATAAAAAATTCGCAGATGACTTTAACAAGAAAGGTGAAATATGCAGGAAGAATGGAATTCGTTTTGCATTCCATAATCATGACTATACTTTCAAAACTTTAGAAGGTCAGTTTGCGCAGGATATTTTATTAAATAATACAGACCCTGCATTGGTTGATTTTGAGCTCGACATTTATTGGGTGGTGGCAGCCGGACAGGATCCGGAAGCATGGTTTAAGAAATCACCAAACAGATACCGACTTTGCCATGTAAAAGACAGAACAAAAAATGTTGTGGCTGATAATGGAAAAAATTCTACCGATCTGGGTACGGGAATAATTGACTGGAAAAAAATATTGAACACTGCGAAGAAAAATGGGATGGAATATTTTATTGTAGAACAGGAAGCCTATCCGAATGGTACTTCATTAGAAGCAATTAAAGTAAATGCTGCATTTATGAAAACATTGAAGATTTAAAAATAATCTTCAAAGAGAGTGCATCAATAAATTTTATCAGGAGATTTCTGCAACAGTCGTAAACTTTGCTTCACTAAACAAATTTGTATTTCCCATTTCAGCCGCTTCAATTGGTGTATAATCCGAAAGAATATCTGCTTTAAATTTTCTTACACATACATCATGTTCAAAATGTACAGAAGGCTTGCCATCTTTTGTTCGAACGGTCCATCCGTCGCTTTCTGTATATACTTCTTTCCTTCCAAGATTTATCATGGGTTCAATGGCAAGTACCATTCCTTCTCTTAATTTCGTACCACTTCCCCGTTTGCCATAATTAGGCACTTGAGGGTCTTCATGCAGATTTTTACCCAAGCCATGACCTACTAATTCACGAACCACACCATAGCCATATATTTTTTCCGTATAATCCTGAATGGCATTAGCTATATCACCTACCCGGTTATTAGCTATCGCCTTTTCAATTCCTTTGTATAAGCTTTCCTTTGTTATTTTTATTAACTGCATCACATCAGCACCCGGATTACCAATTGCAAAAGTATAAGCATGATCGCCATGCCAGCCATTTAATATTACACCGATATCAATAGATACAATATCGCCTTCACGCAATTCTTTTTTATTCGGAAAGCCATGCACTACCACATCATTTACAGATATACAGGCATTGTAAGGAAAACCATTGTAGTTTAAAAAAGATGGAACTGCATTGTGATCTTTTACAAATTCTCCAATCAAATTATCTAAATACAAAGTAGTGATGCCGGGTTTTAGAATCTTAGCTACTTCGCTAAGCGTTTTGCTTACCAGTAATGCACTCTTGCGCATCATTTCAACTTCC
>JANOFP010000454.1:0-1534 GCA_031413675.1 Bacteroidota bacterium | reverse complement strand
ATTGAAAATGAATTACCGAAAGATGAAAAGAAAATTCTTCTTCGATTTGCTATTGAATTTGAAAGAACCTACACCCGTTTTCTTGATCTGCAAAAAGCCGAAGCACAGGCAAGAGAAGCAACGATTGAAGCTTCATTGGAAAGAGTTCGTGCAAAAACAATGGCCATGCACAGCAGTGATGAAGTAAGTATAGCAACTGCAACTATGTTTATGGAGCTTGAAAAATTAGGGATTAAAATTTTTCGTGGTGGTATTCAGAATATCAGGAAAGATCAAACACAGGAAGTATGGTCTGTGAATACATTACCAGATGGAAAAATAATAAGAGCAATCGGTGAATTTGATATGACCATGCACCCATTTTGGCGGATGGCATACAAAGAATGGGAGAATAAGGAAGATTTTTTTTACTTCGATATGAGTGGCAAAGACAAAGAAGATTATATTAAAATTTTAGATGCAAGACGGGATTATCTGCCAAATGGAATGCCATCGTTTCCGGATTGTTATGTTCAGGGTTATTATTTTGGCGAAGGATACGTCTGGACTTTCTCATTACAACCACATCCGGAAGAGCATAAGCAAGTGATGAAAAAATTTGCTGCTGTTTTCTCTCTCACTTTCCGCAGGTACCAGGATTTAAAGAAAGCTGAGGAACAGGCAAAAGAAGCAACCATTGAAGCAGCATTGGAAAAAGTTCGTGGTAAAGCAATGGCCATGCACAACAGTAATGATCTTACTGCTACTGCCAGTGAAGTATTTACGGAATTAAGGAAACTGGGAATAAAACCTATGCGTTGTGGTGTTGGTTTGCTTACCAAAGAATCGCGGAAAGTAATTTTATACGCAGCTACCTCAACTGAAGAAGGCGATAATCTTTCTTTAGCTGGCTGGGTTATATTAGAAGGCCAGCCTGTCCTTGCAGAAATCTATGATAGCTGGTATCGTGGTGAAGATTATTTTCCCGTAATGAAAGGTGAGTTGCTTAAAACGTATTATGAAAAAATTAAATCAGGTTTTGTTGTACCTGATGCACAATCAGGCTATGAACAATATGGATATTTCCTGGCTTTTTCTGAAGGTACTTTTTATGGCTGGTCAGAAAAACCATTTACTGAAACAGAAATCCGGATACTGAACCGGTTTAAAAACATTCTTGACCTGACATTCCGCAGATATATTGAATTACAGAAATCAGAAGCTAATGCCCGTGATGCAGTAAAACAAGCGGCCCTTGATCGTGTTCGTGCAGAGATAGCTTCCATGCGTACAGTTGCTGACCTGGAGAAAATCACACCGTTGATATGGAATGAACTCACCATACTCGGTGTTCCATTTATCCGCTGCGGTGTCTTTATCATGGATGAATCGCAAAGGCTGATTCATACTTTTCTTTCAACACCCGATGGCAAAGCGATTGCTGCATTTCATCTGCCGTATAATACACCGGGCAATTTTGCAGAAGTGGTAAACAACTGGCATCGTAAACAAATTTATATTGATCATTGGGGCGAACCTGAATTTATCAATATGG
>JANOFP010000453.1:0-1642 GCA_031413675.1 Bacteroidota bacterium | reverse complement strand
CATTACAAAATTTGGAGTAAAAGAGTGAATCCTGTGATGCATATGAATCATAAAGCGGGTGATAAAATGTATGTAGATTATGCTGGAAAAACACTTTCTATCATCGATAAACAAACGGGAGAAATTAAAGAAGTACAATTTTTTGTAGCCATATTAGGCGCTAGTCAATACACTTATGCAGAAGCTTCTATGAGCCAGCAAAAAGAAGATTTTGTAACTTCGGTAGAAAATGCTATACGCTTTTTCGGGGGTGTTCCTGCTGCTATTGTGCCCGATAATTTAAAATCGGCTGTTATAAAAAGTAGTCGTTTTGAACCTACAATTAATGAAACTTTAGCCGATTTAGCGGAACATTACGAAACTACCATTCTGCCTGCCAGAGCCTATAAACCAAGAGATAAATCTTTAGTTGAAGGTGCTGTAAAGATTTTATATCGAAGAATATATGTGAATTTAAAACAATTTCAATTTTATTCTCTAGACGAACTCAATGAGCAAATATGGGATTTACTCGACAGTCATAATGTTCGAAAACTTACTGCAAGACCATATTCTCGGCTAGAAATATTTTTAGAAGATGAAAAATCAAAATTACGTTTATTACCAGAATCTCGTTTTGAAATTAAATACCAATCCTTTGCCACAGTAATGCAAAACGGACACGTTCATTTAAGTCAAGACAAAAATTATTATAGTGTTCCCTATCAGTATATCAGGAAAAAAGTCAAGTTATTATACACCAAAACTAATATTGAAATTTATCACAAATTCAATCGAATTGCCACGCATCCAAGAAACCACAGACCTTTTGAATACACCACCACACCTGAACATTTAGCTTCTTCTCATCAATTTGTGTCTCAATGGAGTGCTTCTAGGTTTATCGATTGGGCAAGTAGTATTGATTCAATTGTAGCAGAATATATTCTTAAAATTATCGAAAGTAGAAATCATCCTGAACAAGCTTTTAAAAGTTGTTTAGGTATTTTGTCTTTTGAAAAAAAAGTTGGCAAAACCCGACTAATAAATGCTTGTAAACGAGCACTAGATTTTAGAATTTACAACTTTAAAACCATTCAAAATATATTAGAAAACAATTTGGATTGTATTGATTTTGAACAAGAATACGAACAAGAGCTTCCCAAACACAACAACATAAGAGGGAAACATTATTATAACTAAATACTTATTGAAAATGAATGAATCAACCGTAACAAAAATGAAGCAAATGAAACTTTATGGGATGCATATTGCTTTTAAAACTGCTATTGAAAGTGGTAAATCAGACCATTACACACTTGACCAATTTGTATCTATGATAATTGATGCCGAATGGGACGAAAGACACAACAGACGCATTGAGCGAAGTATCAAAAATGCCCGGTTTCATTACAAATCAAACATCGAAAATATTAATTTTGACTTATCTCGAAATCTTGATCGAAATCAAATTTTACGATTAGCAGAATGTGATTTTGTGGAAAAAAATGAAAATGTATTAATTACAGGAAGTACTGGTGTTGGCAAAAGTTATCTAGGTACAGCTTTGGGTTATCAAGCTTGTATTCAAGGATATAAAGTGAGTTATTTTAATACCTCAAAGTTGTTTGCAAAATTAAAAATGGCAAAAGCAGATGGTTCT
>JANOFP010000452.1:0-4168 GCA_031413675.1 Bacteroidota bacterium | reverse complement strand
TAACCGAAGATCCAAGCATGACCAAAGTATTGGTGTTTGCAGCTACCAAACAATTAGCCGATCAACTCTATGCACAGCTAGAAACAAAATTTCCGGGTACTGCCGGAGTCATCCATTCTAATAAAGAACAAAATCACCGGTTCAATACTGTAAAGCAATTCAAAAATGGCACGTATCGGTTTATCATAGCTACAGATATTGTAGCAAGAGGAATAGATGTGGCAGAGGTAACGCATGTCATCAATTTTGATGTGCCGGAACTGCCGGAAAATTATATTCACCGCATTGGCAGAACCGGAAGAGCAGATAAAAAAGGAATCGCTATCACTTTTATTACTCCAAAAGAAAAAAAACTAATCACGTCTATTGAATCGTTGATGAAGTATAAAGTTCCCTTGCAAGTATTACCTGCAAATCTTACTATCTCCGATGAATTAACAGAAGACGAGCAACCAAAAGTCTCCATGAAGACCATTCCTTTAAAGCAGCCCAAAAAAGAAAAAGCAAATCCGGCCTTTCATGAAAAATCTGCTAAGAACAGTAAAGTAAATTATATCGTAAAACATAAAGACCGGATGATGGAAAAATATGGCCGGCCCATAAAACGAGGAGCTAAGAAAAAATAACACCGAATGTTTATATCAAAAGACCCGTTGCACGGCAAAACATTAGAAGCCATCGTAACCGAATTGGTTTCGCATTATGGTTGGGAAGAACTGTCTCATGAAATAAATATCAATTGTTTTAAAAGCAATCCCAGCATAAAATCCAGTTTAACTTTTTTACGAAAAACAGAATGGGCAAGAAAGAAAGTGGAAAGCCTTTATATCTATATGTTGCGCAAAAAAACGCAGGCGGCTTTAAAAAATAAGAGCAAGGGATTATAACAATACGAAACAACCCACTACGACCCACTACGACCCACTACTAATTTTTTACTCCCAACAGAAAATATTCTGTCGAACTATACACACATTTAAAGTCAGTTGCTGAAAATAATTGCTTCCTCCTATTATTTGTTTTTATGATTATTTAAATAAACAGTCGATAATTTCTTATTGATTAAAAGATTAGCTGTATTTTTCTATCGGGTAAATTATTTGTAAGAATGAATAGCACATTAAGAAGACTATTTGATTGGGCAGAAGTATGGGCATTGCTTATTCCTTTAATTTATTTATTATTTAAACGCAAGCAACCCCGTTTTTTAAAACCGGTAATCATCTACTTGTTTATTGCCTTATTCATTAATATAGCAGTTGATATTATTGCCGATTATAAAAAACATTTCCCTGCCTGGTTGCAAAGTAACAATCCAATTTATAATGTTCATTCCGTTATCAGACTTGTCTGTTTCAGTTATTTTTTTATAGCTCTTAAACAACCTTTTTTTGTTCGGTTCAAATATGTTCTTCCTTTAGTATCTCTGGTAGTAATAATAATCAATTTTGGATTTATTGAAAATTTTGGCAACCCGGATCATTTAAGTGGTAATTTACTATCTGCCGAAGCATATCTTTTACTTATTTATTGTATGCTGTATTACCTGGCAAAATTAAGCGATGAGACTGATGATATAAGTACCGGTCCTGATTTTTGGATTGTAACCGGACTCAGCATTTATGTAGTAGTTAATTTTTTTGTTTTCTTATTTTATGTACCGATGATCTACCAGGATGGTGTGCTTGCGAATGATATGTGGGATATCCATAATGTTGCTTACATACTATTTTGCATCTTAATAACAAAAGCATTTTATGAATCTTCTCGAAATCAGCATACAGTCTAGGGTTATAATTGGCATTTCAGGTATGGTAGTTTTATTTACCAGCTTTATTATTGCCTTTATAAGTAACCAGCGTAAAAAACTTCTATACCACAAAAACCTGCAGGCAATTCATGCAGAACAGCAAAAGGCATTAATGGAACAAAATCTTCATTTAGAAGACCGGGTAAAGGAAAGGACGCAGGAACTGCTGACGCAAAAAGAAAATCTTCAGGTTGCATTAACAGATCTTAAAGCAAGCCAGTTGCAATTAGTACAAAAAGAAAAAATGGCTTCGTTGGGTGAAATTGCTTCCGGTATAGCACATGAAATACAGAACCCGCTAAATTTTGTAAACAATTTTGCAGAAATAAATACGGAACTTTTGATGGAGATGAAAGCACTCTTGAAAAAAGAATATGCTACATCTGCAAATGAAGAAATTAATTTGTTGTTTGATGATGTTATACAAAATCTTGATAAAATAAACCATCATGGTAAACGTGCAGGAAATATTGTAAAAAGTTTGCTGCAGCATGCCAGAAACAATAGTAGTGAAGCTGTACGCTCCGATGTTAATTTATTAGCCGAAGAATATTTAAAATTGAGTTATCATGGTTTTCGGGCAAGAGATAAATCAGCTCATGTTCTTATTCAGGCTACGTATGAGCCATCCCTGGTTGAAATAAATATGGTACCCCAGGATATTGGCCGTGTACTAATGAATATTTATAACAATGCCTTTTACTCTGTAATCGAAAAGGCAAAACAAAATAATATTGATTATAAACCGATGGTAACCGTACTTACCAAAACGGAGGGAGGTAAAGTAAAAATAATTATCCGGGATAATGGATTAGGAATTCCCGCTAAATATTTAAGTAAAATATACCAGCCCTTTTTTACCACCAAACCAACCGGAGAAGGAACCGGGCTGGGTTTATCATTGAGTTACGAAATTATTAAAGCACACCAGGGCGAATTAAAAGTAGATTCTAAGGAAGGAGAGTTTGCTGAATTTACAATTGAACTCTTGCAGGATTAATAAAATGAAATAATCTGTAAATCATTTCCGCAGTACTTTATGTATTTCATCTACCAATCCATTTACCGGAAGGTCTTCACTCAGTTCCCAAAACATAATACCACCCAGTTTTTTCTTTCGGATAAATTTTGATTTTTCACCGATCGATCGTTTATCATCAAAAGTGGCGAATAATTTTTTTTGCGGATTGTATTGAAATGGTGCCTTTGCTTTTTTATCCCAGTGATAAATAAATCCAGAACTGTCGCTGAAAAAAGTCGAAAAATTTTTATATGGCAAACTGTATTTAAATTTCCCCTGCTGATATAAACCCTGGTTACGATCTGCAACATTTTCCCAAACCCTTGCATAAAAAGCTGCGCCAATTATCAGCTTATCCGCCGGTACATTTTTATTAAGTAACCAGTTTACACATGTTTCAGTTGTTTCCTGTCCTGGTATATAACTTTTTAACTGAGTATGATGGCCCGTTACTGTACTGTTTCCATTCACCAGGTCATAAGTCATCAGATTAATGAAATCAACCATGGGAACTACTTCATTCCAGTCAATGGATTTTTCAAGGTAACTGATAAAACCACCCGCAGCAAAACTTAGCAGGAACTTGTCGCCCATTTCTTGCCTTAAATTTTTTACCAATGCTGTAAAATTTGTTTTATCAGCAATAGCATATTTATGACCGGGGTAACCTTCAATAACCGGGTATTCCCAATCCAGGTCGATGCCATCAATATTATATTGTCTAAAAAGTGCTACGGTTGTTTTTGCAAAAGTATTACGATGCGCTGCAGAGCTAAAGAGTTCGGAGCAAGGAGCACAACCGCCCCATCCACCAATGGATACCATAATCTTCAACTGTGGGTTTTTACTTTTTAATTGAACCAGTTGTTGCAAGGTCTTACGTTGGTTTTCATTATGAAATGTGAGGGTGTCGTTTTGTATTTTCAAAAAACTAAAAATAATATGTGTTAATTTTTCTACCGGGTATTGCTGAATCGTTTCTCCATTACCTGTATAGTATGCAATTATTTTATGCTGGTTTCCTGACTGACCGCAAAGATGTGTAACAGCAATAAAAAATAATGGCAGCAGAATTTTTTTCATATAAATGAAGTTAGAAAATTTAACGGGTAAAAATGACAATGAAAAAAATCGAATTAAAAAACTTGCCAGCAACAACGGGGCAAAATTCAACAAAAAAAAACCGTCCCACCTAAGGCGGGGCGGTCTTTAGTAAATAAATTTTTTATTTGGATGGAGGTGGTGGTAAAATTCCTTTACGTACAGCCTGGAACATCATGTCAACCTTTCCTGCGTTATTAAATCGCCATGTTTCCTGGAGACTTACTGAATCTACT
>JANOFP010000451.1:0-9817 GCA_031413675.1 Bacteroidota bacterium | reverse complement strand
TTCAGTAGTGATTCTGCAATGTCGCAGTGGCGCATTGCTTGAAATAGATCGTCCGCATGTCGTTGTCAGTTTGTTGACATCCTCAGCTAAAAGCCCAACCGGAAAATTGCTGATGTGTGCAAGCAATACTTTTTTATTTTCTGAAAAGCATGGTGAAGAACCAAGAGTTATACATGAAATGTGGGATAATAATATGCACCTGATGAAGTTTAGTAAAAAAATTAAAGCTGGAGAAACATATCGTTACACAGTTGCCGGTTCATCTATCACATCAGCGCATCATGATGATCCATTGAATGAAGCAGAGCGTTTAACTATTTATGCAAAATTGGAAGGACGGGACCGGTTATTAAATTTTCATAACAAAGCATGGGACGAGCTTTGGAAAAGTGATATCGTAATTGATGCTGCCAGTGCTGCTACTACGAGTGAGGCAGCACAATCTCAACAAGATATTCATAGTATGCTTTATCATCTTTATTCTTTTTCCAGGGAAGGAACAGCATTATCACCATCACCAATGGGCCTAAGCGGATTGGGTTATAATGGTCATGTGTTTTGGGATACGGATCTCTGGATGTTTCCGGCAATGCTTGTAATGCATCCTGAGTTAGCAAAAAGTATGGTTGAGTACCGTTATCAACGATTGGATGCTGCAAAAAGAAATGCTTTCAGTAAAGGATATAAAGGTGCTATGTTTCCATGGGAAAGTGCAGAGACAGGTGTAGAGGAAACACCCGTATGGGCACTAAGTGGTCCTTTCGAACATCATATCACGGCATGTGTGGGTATTGCTGCATGGAATTATTATTGTGTCACCCAGGATAAAGTTTGGCTGAAAGAAAAAGGATTTCCCATTTTATCCGCTACCGCAGATTTTTGGGCAAGCCGTGTAGAAAGAAATGGGGCAGGTAAATTTGATATTAAAAATGTAGTAGCTGCAGATGAGTGGGCCGAGAATGTTGACAACAACGCTTTCACGAATGCGGCTGCAAAATCAAATCTACAGTTTGCAGATGCAGCTGCAAAAATTTTGGGTATAAAAACAAATGATGATTGGATGAATGTGGCTAACAATATTCCCATTTTAAAATTTGCAGATGGTGTAACAAAAGAACATGCAACCTATAACGGAGAAAAAATAAAACAGGCAGACGTGAATCTAATCTCGTATCCGTTGAAACAAATTACCGATGCCGCTCAAATAAAAAAAGATTTACAATATTATGAAACCAGGATACCGGATGAAGGAACACCTGCAATGACACAGGCAATTTTTTCATTATTGTATGCAAGAATTGGTGATGCAGAAAAGGCCTACACCTGGTTTAAAGATTCATATATACCCAACTTAAATCCGCCTTTCAGAGTTATTGCTGAAACAAAAGGAGGAACCAATCCTTATTTTGCAACGGGAGCTGGTGGCATTTTACAAAGCGTATTAATGGGCTTCGGCGGACTGGATATAACGCCCAATGGAATTGTTCAAATAAAATCAGTTTTACCAAAAAATTGGAAAAGCCTGATAATTACCGGCGTCGGAGTAGAAAAGAAAACGTTTGCAGTTGGTAAATAGCAGGAGAAAAACGAAATTTCCTTGTTGATTGGTGATATTTTTCTAAGTAATCTCTTTATCTTAGCCAACTGATTTTTGCTTCTTGAAAAAAATAACTGCTATATTATTCATTCTCATTCTCACATTCAATTTTTGTGGTTATCGCTTTGTTATCTCTTTCTTGCAAAATAAAGCAGATGCAACACTCGAAGTTGTCATTGATAATGAAAGTTATGACGAATCGCAGTTAATAGAAATGCGGGTGGCATTGAATATGCCTTATCAGGAAAGACATACAGATTTTGAAAGACATTACGGCGAAATAACAATTGATGGCAAAGCCTATACGTATGTAAAAAGAAAAATTGATGGCAATGTTTTGGTTTTAAAATGTATTGCTAACCAACAAAAACAACAACTGAAAGAAAAAGAGGATGCTATTACAAAAGCGAACAGCGGACAAGATCAACAGGACAATAAAAAGCAATCCAATTCTTTTTTAAAAATATTTGGTAGCGATTATGATCATAAAAATCAATCGTATAATTTATCCGCTTTGGAAATTTCTATCATTAAGCATTTATCAGCCTGCTCAGGTTCAATAAAAGACGTATTGATAAAAACGCCACACCAGCCGCCTAAAACTACACCGGCATTCTCTTAGTTTATCAAACACAATTCCTTTTTTAAAACGAAGGTTCATTCCGTATTATTCAATTTTTTTTATGTTGAAATATTTATGCTTGACCATTACGGTCATCAGCTTGTTCACTTCCTGTAATGAAGCAGGCGATTATCGTCCTTTTGTGAACGATCCTATTTTATATTGTAAAACCGTTAAGCAATTAAACAATGTAGTGCTTGAAAATAATTTTCCACCAATGATTGCAAGCCGCAATTATGCTTATGCAAATATTGCTGCTTATGAGGTAATTGTTTTAGGTGATAATGGTTTTCAATCATTAGCAGGACAAATAAAACATTTACCTGAAATTAATAAACCGGATATTTCGGTTGCCGATTTGCACTATGCAGCACTTTTAGCATTTTGTAAAGTAGGTGAAGCGGTTACTTTTCCCGAAGGAAGTATGAAAGATTATGTTGCAGAATTAGAATCGAGTATAACGGCTGCTGGCATGAGTAATAAAATTAAAGATGCTTCACGCCTTGTTGCCGATTCTGTTGCTAATCAAATTTTACGTTGGAGTAAAAAAGATAATTATTTACAACTACGTACGGCAACGAGATATACGATTACGCAAGATGAAGGTAGATGGGTGCCAACACCACCTATGTATGCACAGGCAATAGAGCCACATTGGAATGAGATAAGACCAATGGTTTTAGATTCTGCATCACAGTTTATGCCACCCCGACCGCCTGTTTATGATGTAAAAAATAAAAGCAGTGTTTTTTACAAAGCATTGCTGGAAGTAAAAACAATAGGTGAGTCTTTAACCGAAGATGAAATGCATATTGCAGATTTTTGGGACGATAATCCTTTTAAATTAAATGTAAGTGGCCACATCATGTTTGCAACAAAAAAGTTTTCTCCTCCGGGGCATTGGATGAATATTATTGGCATTGGTGCAAAAACTGCGAATGCAGATTTTAATACTACGGTTGCAGCATACACAAAAACTGCCATTGCCATCTTCGACGCATTCATCAGTTGCTGGGATGAAAAATTCAAAAGCAATTTAGTAAGACCGGAAACTGTAATCAATAAAGTATTGAGTGATGCATGGAGACCTTATATACAAACACCGCCATTTCCTTCCTATACAAGCGGGCATGCTACTAACTCTGCAGCAGCTGCCGAAGTAATGACTGAATTTTTCGGGGACAAATTAAGTTTTACAGATACTTCTTTGCTGGAGTTTGGAATTAAGAACCGAACAATTACTTCGTTCCGGGATGCAGCAAGAGAAGCTGCTATGTCAAGATTATATGGCGGTATTCATTACCGCTTCGATAATGAAGAAGGAACAAAAGCTGGTACAAAGCTGGGTGAATTTATTGTAGCAAGATTGAAAATGTCCAAAGGACTCATTGCGGAGAAAAAATAATTATTAAAACGAAAATTAAAAATTTAAAACATGAAACGATTATTGTTTAAATATAAAATACTATTACTGTTTGGTTTTTCATGTATGCTCAATTCTGTGAAAGCACAAACAGATATTGATGGTATCATGATGGAAAAAAATGCTTTTTGCGTAGGTCCCATGTATGGTTACAGTAGCTGGAAAAATTATTGGGAAGGAACCTTGAAAAGAGAAAATCTTAATCTCGGAACAGTATCAACACAAATGTTTGGGCTGATGGGCAATTTTGGTGTGACTAGAAAATTAAATCTTCTTTTTAGTGCACCTTATGTAAAAACGAAAGCATCTGCCGGCACGCTTCATGGCATGAAAGGTGTACAAGACCTGAGTCTTTTTGCAAAATGGAGACCGATTCAAAAAAAGATGGGCGGTGGGAAACTATCATTATTCGGTATTGCCGGAGTTTCCTTTCCACTCAATAACTATGTAGCAGATTTTTTACCATTATCTATTGGGCTCCACAGCAAAACTGCTTCAGCAAGATTAATGGCTGATTATCAAAAGGACAATCTCTTTGCAACTGCCTCAGCTACCTATGTATTGAGAGACAATATCGAAATTGATCGTACATCCTATTATACAACTCAATCTTATTTAACGAATGAAGTGGAAATGCCAGACGGTACCAATTTTAATTTTCGTGCTGGCTTCAGAAATCATCGCCTCATTGCAGAAGCTGTTGTAAATAACTGGACAACGCTGGGTGGTTTTGACATTACCCGCAATAACATGCCTTTCCCCAGCAATAAGATGAATGCAACAACGGTTGGTGTAAACGTTAAGTATGTTATTCCATCGCTTCCCGAGTTATCAATAGTAGCCGGAGGAAATACAACCGTAGCCGGAAGAAATATGGGACAGGCAAAAACTGTTTTTGGTTCCTTCTTTTATGTGCTGGACTTCAGCCGTAAAATATCATCATCTGATAAATCTGCTAAAACAAATTAATATGAAAAAAATATTTTTATTTCCTATAAGCATCATAGTACTGTCAGTAATATTATTTATTTCATGTAATAAGGATGTTGAGGGCAGAACTGATGAGATACCCGCACTAAGTCCTGCAAAAACTGATTTAAATGCAGGCACCTGGAAGCCAATATTACTTACAGGGCCTGCAGAATTTTCAGTGGCAGTCCCTGTAGCTACTACCACGCCTGATTACATTGCACAGATCAATGAAATTAAAACATGGCAGGCTGATTTAACAGCTGAAGAAAAAAGAATTGTAAAGTATTGGGGCGCCGGAGCAGTATTACGCTGGAATGAAATTTTGAGAGAGTTAGTTGCAAAACATAATTTACCTCCTTATCAAAACGCAGATGGTACTTATCCATTTCCCAGCGCCAATAACCCATTAGCCTATCCGCAGTTTCCGTTTGCCAATCCGCCATATGCTGCCAGGGCTTATGCTTATGTAAGCGCTGCACAATATGATGCCTTAGTGGCGGCATTCCATTATAAAAAACTATATAACAGGGCAGCACCTTATACAGTTGATGCTACTGTAAATGCGTTAATACCGAAATCAGATCTTCCTTCTTATCCATCAGAGGATGCGGTTGTGATTGGCGCTTCAGTGGAATTATTAAAATTACTTTTTCCCGGTGATCAGGATTTTATTCAGCAAAAAGCAGAGGAACATAAAAAGGCACGTCTTATTGCAGGTGCTAATGTTCGCAGTGATCTGGAAGCAGGTGAAGCCCTGGGAAAATCGGTAGCACAAAAATTTGTAACCAGGGCAAGGGGTGACCGGGCAGGAGCTGCTATTGGAACCCCAGCACAATGGACTCAATTGGAAACAGATTGTATTGCAAGGGGAGAAATTCCCTGGTATAGTCTTGATCTACCCAAGCGTCCGCCAATGTTGCCTGTATTTGGAAAAGTAAAAGCATTTTTGTTTGATTCTCTTACTTGTATTTCACTACGTCCGCCGCCGCCACCATTGGTAAAGAGCCAGAGGATGAAAGATGAAACAGAGGAGGTTTATCAATTTATAAAAAACCCCACAAGAGAACACACTGCAATTGTTCATTTCTGGGCTGATGGTGTAGGCACCTATACACCACCGGGTCACTGGGATGCAATAGCAGCAGGAGATTTCATTCTAAAAAATTTCAGTGAAGTACGATGGGCAAGAAATATGGCATTGGTAAATATGTCGTTGATGGATGCAGGAATTGTTTGCTGGGATACAAAATATTTTTATTTTAATCCCAGACCAACACAATTGAACCCGGCTATAAAAACATTGACAGGTATTCCTAATTTTCCGGCATACATATCCGGTCACTCTACTTTTAGTGGGGCTGCTGCTGCTATACTCAGTTATATTATTCCGGAAAAAGCATCGCAATATGATGCAATGGCCAAAGAAGCTTCTATGTCCAGGATATATGGTGGTATACACTTCCGTAGTGATTGTGAAGTGGGATTGGTAGTTGGCAAAAATGTAGCCAACTATGCCGTTCAGCGAGCTATGACTGATGGAGCTGATTAAAATTTTTATAGACTAAGCAAATAACGGCGTTGTAATTCTTTACTGACGCCTTTTTAAATCTGATTATTACTAAAATATATACTCGAAAAAGCCATGAGAATAGTTAAGGTGATTTTGATTTTATTGTGTTTTCATACTGTTACTCAGGCACAAACAATAATTCCTGATAACGATACAATTTCTAATTCCCGTGTACTCGATAGTGTTACCATTATTTCTTATCTGAAACAAAATCTGATTCAATATCTGCCCGCAACAAAAGGAACTTTTATTTTCTCCGGTAAGAAAACAGAATCAATCAACCTGTCACAGACCACTGCAGATATTACCAATAAAACGGGCCGGCAGGTTTTTGCAAAAGTGCCTGGTGTATTTGTTTATGATATGGACGGGTCGGGTAATCAAATCAACATTGCTGCAAGAGGTTTAGATCCACACAGGGGTTGGGAATTTAACATCCGTAAAGATGGCATCATTACTAATTCGGATATGTATGGTTATCCTGCCAGCCATTATAGTATGCCGCTTGAAAGTATTGACCATATTGAATTAGTAAGAGGGACGGGTTCACTTCAGTATGGTGCTCAATTTGGCGGAATGCTAAACTATATTACAAAACAGGGCGATACTTCTAAATCATTCAGCTTTGAAAGCATCAACACGGCTGGTTCATTTAATCTTCTTAGTACCTACAATGCCATTGGTGGAAAAGTAGGTAAGTTTAAATACTATGCTTATTTACAAAAAAAATCAAGGAGAGGTTATCGTGACAATGAACACACTGAATCTGAAGCAGAAGCAATTGTTGTAACCTTTGAACCCAATACAAAATTCTCCATTCGTACAGAATGGGCCCGTTCAAAATATTTGTATCGCATTCCGGGACCATTAACGGATAGCATGTTTAATGCAGATCCCACTCAGGCCACCCGATCACGCAATTATTTCAGTCCTGATATTCATATTCCTTCTCTTACATTGAACTGGCAGATTGCATCACAAACAAAATTGCAATTCACTTCATCAGCGGTTTTGGGAAAAAGAAATAGTGTGCAATTTGACAAACCTTCTAATATCAAAGACACTATTAATGCTGCCACACTTCAGTATAATAACAGGCAGGTAGATGTTGATCAGTTCAACAGCTATACTACTGAACTTCGTTTATTGCAACAATACTCTTTAGGTAGGCATATCAGTTCCCTTGCAGCAGGCATACAGTACATGAACAATGACCTTCATCGTACACAGCTTGGTAAAGGAACTACCGGGAGTGATTTTGATTTAAGTTTAGTTGACCCTGTATGGGGTCGAGATGTTCATTTAAAAACACATAACATAGCGTTCTTTGCAGAAAACAAATTTCAATTGCTCAGTAACCTGTCTTTTAATGCAGGGGCAAGAATAGAAACAGGTCGAACAGATATGAGCGGCAAAATTATCTATTATTCCACAAACGAGATTCCAATAAGCATTAAACATAACTTTCCTTTATTCGGGATTAATTTTTCCTATAAGCCTGGAAAGAATGTGGAATTCTACGGTGGCGGGTCTCAAGCTTACCACCCTATGCTTTTTAAAGATCTCATTCCTTCTTCTTTATTTGAAAAAGTTGACCCAGCTATTAAAGATGCAAAAGGGTATAATGCTGAATTGGGCTTCAGGGGAAATTGGAAGTTTTTACGTTGGGATGTTACTGGTTTTCTATTACAATATAAAGATCGCTTTGGCACACTGGCAGAAACAAATAATGGTGGAAACTTTTATACATATAGAACCAACATTGGAAATTCTCTTACAAAGGGAGTGGAATTATTGTTTCAGGCAGATTGGTTATTAGGAAAAAAAGTTGGTTTATCCATGTTTACTTCTACAGCTCTTGTGCATGCCCGTTATACAAAGGGTTTTGTAAAATCAGGTAATGCAAATATCGATATAGAAGGTAATAAAGTTGAAAGTGCCCCGGATATTATTACCCGTAACGGAGCTACTCTTCGTTACAGAAAAATAAGTTTCTCTGCTTTGTATAGTTACACCAGCGAAACCTTCGCAGATGCGTTGAATACTGTTCAACCACTTAAAACAACGGGTGCAGTTGGTATCGTTCCGGCTTATGGCATTCTTGATATGAACGCTGTCTTCCGTTTTTTAAAACAGCTGGAAGCAAGAGTCAATATCAGTAACGTAACCGATAAACAATATTTTACTAAGCGACCGACATTTTATCCAGGACCCGGAGTGTGGCCATCCGATGGTCGTAATATCAGCGTTTCACTTGTGGTACGTTTATAAACTTATTATAGCAAGATGATGAATGATTAAAAATAACATCATGAAAAAAATTTTCTGGTCAGGCATTCTTGGATTACTATTTTTTGAAATAGCAAATGTGTATTTTATTATGCCTATGCCCGGCAGCCAGGAAATGAATAGCATTGATATTGCTTATTTTTTATATAAATGGCGATGGATATTCCGGGGGGTATTTGCATTGATGATCATCATTGGGCTATTAAAATCTAGTTGGAAAAGAAAATGGTTATTAGCAATCCCCTTGCTTTTATTGACTGCTGTTATTTATATGGCCAATTTTAAAATGGCTGCCGATGCTATGTTTCAACAACCCAAACAATTACTGCTGGTGAGTACAGAATCAAATAAAGTTGACTCAAACAGATTAGTGATTGGCGTTTCAATTAATGGAGAAGCCAAAGCTTACCCGATCCGATTTTTAGGATATCATCATCATATACAGGATACCGTAGGAGGAAAACCTGTAATGGTAACGTACTGCACCGTATGCAGAACAGGCAGGGTATTCGAACCCCTGGTAAATGGTAAAAAAGAAAAATTCAGGTTGGTGGGTATGGATCATTTTAATGCCATGCTGGAAGATGCTACAACCAAAAGCTGGTGGCGCCAGGTAAGCGGTGAAGCCATCACCGGAAAACTGAAAGGACAAAAATTACCGGAAGTATTCAGTACACAAACATCATTGGTAGAATGGCTGCGTTTAAATCCGGCATCACTCATCATGCAGGCAGACCCTGCATTTATAAAATCGTATGACAGTACAATGAAATTTGAAAGCGGCACCAGCAGAAGTAAATTGACAGGCACCGATTCGCTTTCATGGAAAGATAAATCTTGGGTAGTTGGAATAAAAGTTGGTAAAGAACGAAAAGCATATGACTGGAACCAGTTAATGAAAGAACGGATTATTCATGACAAAATAGAGAACACTTCTTTAGTGCTTATACTGTCAACAGATAATAAAAGCTTTTTTGCATTTGAACGATTACCCGATGCAAAATTTATTTTAATAAATGACACCCTTTTTTACAATAATAAACATTTTGGAATTGATGGACATGGCATTGACACATCAACTTCACTAAAACCCATATCCGCATTTCAGGAGTTTTGGCATAGTTGGCGGACTTTTAATCCCGGCACAAAAAAACATTAGTAAGACTTTTTATAAAGAAATAAACGGTTAAAACCTCAACCGGAGGAAGCGTGGCGATTCATTTTGATGAATCACCCTATTTGTTTTTATCTTTAGTCAAACGAAGAACGATTGCTTATTAAATAATAACGTATGTCAAATTTTAAAATCAAACTATCGCTGTTTCTTAATTATTTTGTTTTTGC
>JANOFP010000450.1:0-2491 GCA_031413675.1 Bacteroidota bacterium | reverse complement strand
CAATGAGTGAAGTGGAAGAGTATTTTCAATACCGGATAGAGTTGAAACCGAATATGCAGGTTGGTACAAATTTTATTACCGATAAAAGAACAGTAACAGTAACACCGGCTAATGGAATAACCCGGCCCGAGACCTGGTATTTGTTTCGCATACCTATAAATCAATATCAAGCTAAGATTGGAAATATTCCGGATTTCAAATCAATCCGTTTTATGCGGATGTTTGTTACCGGCTTTGCCGATTCTGTTACCCTTCGTTTTGGAAAATTGGAATTGGTAAGAAATCAATGGAGAAAATTTCAATATAAAGTTGATACACTTGCCACTTACGTTAATAATCCAACAAATGATCCGGTGGTTACAAATACATTGGCTGTAAATCTTGAAGAGAACGATCAGCGTCAGCCTATTCGTTATGTTACACCTCCGGGGGTTGATCGTCAACAGCAGTTAGGTACAAATAATATTCAGTTATTCTTGAATGAGCAGTCATTGAGTTTTAAATTTTGTGGACTACCAAGAACAGAAGCCAGAGGTGTATTTAAAAACATGGATTTAGATATGGTTAGGTATGGCAAACTGAGAATGTATATGCATGCAGAAAAAGTTGCTCTCACACAATTGGGAGATTATGATCTGAATGCAGTGATCAGAATCGGAAGTGATGCGGTAAGTAATTATTATGAAATAAAAGTTCCTTTAAAGCTTACTGATTTTGGTGCTACCGATTCATTAGCAATATGGCCTGAGGAAAATAATCTTGATTTTGATTTGAAGGAATTGACAAAACTGAAAACAAGAAGAAATAAAAATGGAATACCATCCTCTCAATATTATCGGGAAACAACAACTTCCGGAAAATCATATGCGATTGTTGGTAATCCAAATTTGGGTGAAGTAAGAATAATGCTGATGGCAGTTGAGAATGTGGGGCAAGAAGCAGCTTGTGCCGAAGTATGGTTTAATGAACTTCGTTTTTCAAATCTTGATGAACGTGGTGGATGGGCTGCAATTGGTCGTGTAGATTTAAAACTTGCAGATCTTGGTACAATCAATTTTTCTGGTACTGCAAGAAGCACGGGCTTTGGTACCTTGGAACAACGAATTAATGAACGTAGCCGCGAAGATGTTTACACATTTGATCTGTCTGCAAATATTGAAGCTGGAAAATTATTACCTAAAAAACTCGGAATACAAATTCCAATTTATGCAGGTCTCAGCCGAACAACAAGTAACCCTCAATACGATCCATATTCTTTAGATTTAGAATTGAAAGACGTAATAAGAGATGCAGCTGCGGATAAAAGAGATTCCATAAAAACAGATGCACAAACTGTAACGACTATAAAAACGTTGAATCTTACCAATGTTAAAAAAATAAAAACAGATGGTAAGAAAGCAATGCCCTGGAGTGTAACCAATCTCGATTTCAATTATTCATTTATTGAAACGCAAAGTCATGACCCTTTAATTGAAAACGATTTGATTCGCCGGACAAGGGGTGCTTTGGCTTATAATTACGCACCACAAACAAAACCTTTTGAGCCATTTAGAAAAATGAAATCAAAATCGAAATGGCTATCGTTGATAAAAGATTTGAATTTTAATTATGCACCGACGCAAATTTCGGTTCGAGCAGATGTATTCCGTCAGTTTGGTGCAGTACGCCCCCGCAATATTGGCGGCGGTCCTTATCAGATTCCTGAAACCTATAATAAATATTTTACGTTCGACCGGTTTTATATCCTGCAATGGAATTTAACCAAATCCATTTCCATGGATTATATGGCTACCAACAATGCAAGAATAGATGAACCCTTCGGCCGCATTGATACAAAAACAAAAAAAGACAGTGTCCGCAATAATCTTTTTAAAGGTGGACGTAATACAGCATTTCAACAAAATATAACGTTTGCTTATACCGTTCCCACACAAAAAATTCCATTACTCGATTGGACTACGGTACGTGCAAGCTATAATGTAAAGTATAACTGGCAGGCAGCTTCGTTACTGGCACGTCAACTCGGAAATATTTTAAGCAATGGATCTACCCGAAGTGTAAATGGTGAATTGAATTTTGAACAGTTGTATGATAAATGGAAATTTCTTCGTGCCGTAAATGCAGAAAGCCCCAGGAAAATTAAAGATCCATCTGCTCCCGATAAAAAATCAGGAGATAAAAATGCCGATAAAAAAGATGGAGCAAAAGCCGACGGTAAAAACACGGCTGATAAAACCAACGATGTAAAACCACCCTCCATTGAAAAAACGAAATTGCCAAAAGCAAGAAAAAGTATTGCACCAATAGATACAACAGGTAAAACAAAAAAACAAATCAGGAAAGAAAGAAAAGCAGCGATCAGAGCATTTCGGTTGGAAAATAAAAATAATTTACCGCATGTGAGTGCAATTCCCAAAACATTTGCCCGCTTGATTACTTCAGTTAAGCGTGTCGGTATTCAATACACCGAAGACCTGGGAACTACTTTACC
>JANOFP010000449.1:0-4599 GCA_031413675.1 Bacteroidota bacterium | reverse complement strand
CCTCGCAAAGCCTCGGCAAGACAAGACTCTGAGCATTTGAAGTTTCGAACTTATTAGTAGTTCCTGAATGCAAAGCTTTACTTACATTTATACTTCAAATCAATCAAATGAAAATAACTCACAGACTATTAACCCTTGTATGCTTTTCTTGTTTATGGTTGATATTTGGATGTAAGAATTCAAATGCACATTCAAATGTTATATCTGTAAATGGAGTAACTGTTAAATCATTTTATAATTCAGAAAATAACGTAGAGTTATTGTTAATCACAAACGGTGATTCTTCATTCGTAGCAAGACCATATGAAAAAATCACCAAAATCCAGGTAAATACAATGGCATTGGATTGTGGTTCAAAATGCGTAAACAGCAATGGGGTTTTCGATTATGAGTGCTGGAAAAAATGTATCAAATCCGGAAAATTTCAATTTGCCGTGTTCGAAACAAAACTGACTGTAGAGTAGTAATTGCTCACCAGGGTCTTTTCAGTTCCTTCGGGGTCTTCAAAATAATCTCCAATAAAATGAAGCTGTTTGCGAGGGGTCTGCCTGTGCAGGCTATTTGTGTGGTGTGACTTCTCGCTTATAGAAAATTTCAATCCATAACATTCTGTATAAGCTAAACAAGAAACTTATCTGTTATTTTCGTTGCTGACAAATCTTAACTTTATATCATGCAGGCTCTCACCTTCGGCGGAAAAGAAATTATTAATTACAGTACTGTTACTGATCCCGGGTTGCTGCATCCATCAGATGTGATTGTAAAAATAACTATGTCCGGTATCTGTGGTTCAGACCTCCATGTGTACCATGGCCGGGAAACAGGACTTGACCCGGGAACGGTTATGGGGCATGAGTTTACCGGCATAGTGGAAGAAGCAGGAAGTGCTATAACAAAATTCAAAAAGGGAGCAAGAGTGTTAAGCCCTTTTACTACTTCCTGTGGCAAATGTTATTATTGTCAAATTGGTCTTACCTGCCGCTGCGAAAAAGGAAAGCTCTTTGGATGGGTGGAGAAGGGTCATGGTCTTCATGGAGCACAGGCCGGCTATATCCGTGTACCAATGGCTGATACCACGTTGTTACCATTGAGCAATGACCTGGATGAAAAAAAAGGATTGCTGCTGGGCGATGTTTTTTCCACCGGTTATTTCTGTGCAGACAATGCCGGTATAAAACCCAATAATGTGTATGCAGTAATTGGTTGCGGTCCCGTTGGGCTGATGACCATTATAGCAGCTAAGCACCTTGGTGCTGAAATAGTATTTGCAGTTGATCTTATACCCGAACGATTAGCCAAGGCCAAAACATTTGGCGCTATTCCATTAAATCCATCGCTTACGGATATCAAAGAAGAAATTCTCAATCTTACCCATGGCCGCGGTGCTGATGCAGTGATGGAAGTGGTCGGCAGCGCTGCATCATTGAAGCTGGCGATTGATTGTATTCGTCCCGGTGGAACCATTTCATCTGTTGGTGTACATACGGCACAACATTTTTCTTTTTCTCCCGGCGAAGCATATGATAAAAATCTTATTTACAAAAGCGGCCGTTGTCCCGCCCGTTATTATGCAGAAAAATTGTTGCGGGAAGAAGTGGCACAACAATATCCAATAGAAGATATCATCACTCATCAATTCTCTTTAGTGGAAGGAGCCAAAGCCTATGAAGTGTTTGACAAAAAAATGGATAGCTGTATCAAAGCTGTTTTGCTGACTTCTGTCCGACCGGGATTTTCAAAATAATCTTCTCCAAAGGAGTCCTATGGACAATATAAAAAAAGCTATCTGCGCTGTGTTTGCCTGCACAAGGCATTCTGTATAACCAAATCAAAAATACTTTTGTATGGTTATGTAATAAGGATTATGCAAGTTTTATATTTTATTATATAAACTTCTGGTCAAATATCTGTTCATCTTTATAGTCTAAAGATGGAATGCCATATTTATCAACACTAAAAAAAACAGCATGAACCCGTTATTCAGCATAAGTTCGACAGCAAAAAAATATTTGGCAATAACTACTTTTTTCTTTTTTCAAACTCTGGTATGGGCGCAGGAGAAAAAACTGGATGTAGATATAAGTGTGAATGAGAAAGGAAATGAGTGGTATGAACAGCCATGGGTTTGGGTGGCAGGAGGAGCAGTTTTTATACTAATACTGGTAGCTCTTCTTCGGGGCCGGGGCAAGAAGGTCTAACCAGTTATAACAAATTAAAAAAAAATTATATGCAAAATTGGATCAAATCAATAATAGCAGGTTATGCAGGTTGGAAATGGGGCGGTGGCTGCCTTGGATTCATTGCAGTTTTTGCCTTAGTATATTTTTTACTTGGAAAAACCGGCTGCTGAATCAATCTTTCATTTATTTTTCATCAATCCGAAAAAAACTTTTCTTATGCCTGTAGCTAAAAACAAAAAAACTGAGGTGAATCCCGGTAAAAATCTATCTTCTAAAGGATTAACTGCCAAACAAATTGTAAACAGGCATATTCAAAACAAGAATGATATTATAACGGAAGCCGATATGATGAATGTAACTATTGATTCATCTTTACCAAAAGATAAAGCACACCAACCATTGGCCATTACTGCAGACACTGAAAGACCCAAAGATGAAGATAAAGACCATAGGATAACAACACCCTGGGATGTAATCAATGAGTGATTATATTCTCAACATCAGGATATTTAAAATAATCTCGACTAAAAAGAAAGTTATTTCTGTTTCATCAGGGTCTTCAAAATAATTCTCTATAAAAAGAAAGTTGTCTGCGAAGGGTCTGCCTGCGCAAGTTTTGTGTTTGGAGCGAACCCTCGCTTATAGAAAATTTCAATCCACATTATACTGAGAAACCTAATAAAAAAAGTAATAAGTAACATTAAGAAAAAATGAATATGAAAAACTTAGTTCTATCTCTTGTAATATTTTTTTCGGTTAGTGGATTATATGCTCAAAAAAATGATTCGCTATCAACCATTAAAATCAATAACAAGGTTACTACAGTTAAAAAAACAAATCCGAAACTAGTAAATCAAAAACTAACAGATCTTCAGGTTACGATTAAAAAACTGGATGCAACATTAAAGGAAGCGAAAGCACTAATGGAAAAATTAAAGGACCAGAAAGACTCAATCTCCGAATTGAATCAGGACGATATGCTGATGCTGCAACACTTAATGGAAAAAAAAGGGCAACTTGAACAAATGATATCTAACGTGATGAAAGCGGCGTCCGAAACTCAAAATAATATTGTTAAGAATCTTAAAGCCTCCTGATTTTCTCACCCAGTTCTTTTTCGCCACTGTTGGTAGAATCATCAAGAATGCAGCACGCCATCGTTGGTGTTATGCGTGGATTAGTGCTTAGCCTACCAACGACAAACTATAATCAACAAGACTCCCTGCCACAGACTTCCTACCTTTAGTTGGAATGCACAAAAACATGACCAGTTACGAAGTTTCCGTTCAGCGTGAATTAAAGTCATGGCAAAAAAAGATGCTACACAAACCTACACTGCTTAACAGAATGTCAAAGCGGTTGCAGTCTAAAATCAACAGCATAATACCTGAACGAATACACCAGGCAATTACAACTACACTTAAACAAATGATTCGTGGAGTTTTGTTTGGTGCCGGTTTAACAACGGCTGAACCAAAGAAAGATAAATCACTGGAAGTACGTGAAGCAATTGTTGAAGAGAGGATAAATTTTTACCGGAAAACGGCCGCAGCAGAAGGCGGCATAACCGGAGCCGGTGGTATATTATTGGGGCTTGCAGACTTTCCGATACTGCTGGGTATAAAATTGAAAATGCTTTTTGAAATTGCTTCCGTTTACGGATACAATGTGAATGATTACAAAGAAAGGGTTTACATGCTGTATGTTTTTCAACTGGCATTTTCAAGCCATGAACACCGGAAAAATATTTATCTTAAAATGATAAACTGGCAAGAACAACTTAAACAACTCCCGGAAGATATTCATCAGTTTGATTGGAGAACACTACAGCAGGAATACCGGGATTATATTGATTTGGCAAAAATGGCTCAGCTGATTCCCATCATTGGTGCACCCGTTGGTTTTGTAGTTAATTACCGTTTAATAAAAAAGCTGGGGATAACGGCAATGAATGCTTACCGTATGCGGTGGATGGAATAAAATTCACTTTCCACTGGTCTTCAAAATAATCTTTTAAAAAAAAGCTTTCTATTGTTTGCAGTTAGCAATTTATGGTTAATCTATAACGCAAGAATTTTTTTTAACTCCGCATCACTCACTGTAAGCAATTTTACTGCTGGTAAACGCCGTGTAAGTTCTTTCCAGTTTTTATCCCCGGCAAAAACTTTTTTAAACAAGGGTGTAGCTTTCCCGATTTCCTTATTATTGGCAAGTGTTACAGCCGTCCAGTATTGCATCTCCAGGTTTGCAGGAAACATCTTCATTGCAGCACTATATTCTTTCATCGCTTTTGCCATTTCATTTTTTTCTACAGCAAGGTCACCATTGTTCATATGTTCATAAGCAACTTGTACTTTATACAGCCTGCTTATTTCTTTTACAGCTTCTTTACTATCTTCTACTCTTAGGTCAACTGTTC
>JANOFP010000448.1:0-4974 GCA_031413675.1 Bacteroidota bacterium | reverse complement strand
CAGGTTTCTTTTTAAACTGGTATTTGGCAACAGTCCCTTATTATCCATATTTGTATAGCCTAAACGAAAATTAGTTTTATCGCTGCCACCTGTAACATCTAATGAATTTGTCCAGGTTTGTCCTGTATTAAGAAAATTTTTAAGATCATTCTTATCTGCTGACATCGGAACAGTTTTACCTCTCCAGTCTACAATGTTTTGTCCGGTAATTTTTGGTCCCCAGCTTGATTGGCTTTTCACATCAAAAAGACCGTTTGCACCTTGTCCATATTCGCTTTGATTATCGGTATATAATAATGGATTATCAATTACATAATTTGTACTGTACTTAATGCCTAATCCTTTTCTTGCTGCACCTTTTTTTGTTGTAACTAAAATTACACCATTACCACCGCGAGTACCATAAAGTGCTGCAGCAGCTGGTCCTTTTAAAACAGTTAAAGTTTCAATATCGTCCGGATTGATATCAGAGATACCATTACCCCCATCAAAAGAACCATATTCACCCTGGTTATTTGCTGTTTGATAATTATCCATTGGAATTCCATCAACTACAATAAGAGGTTGGTTATTTCCACCAAGAGAGTTATTTCCCCGAATTACAATTCTGGTTGAACCAGTTGGGCCATTACCAGTTTTATAAAGTTGAAGACCTGCCACCCTACCTGACAAACTATTTACAAGGTTGTTTTCCCGTGCTTCTGTAAAATTTTTACCTCCGACTTCCTGAACAGAATATCCTAATGCTTTCTTTTCTCGTTTAACTCCTAGTGCTGTTACAACTACTTCATCCAAACTATTATTCGATAATACTAAAGAAATAGAAATATTATTATCACTACCCGAAACAGATATTTCAATTGGTACAAAACTTACAGATGAAACTTGAAGAACAATACTTCCATCGGGAACAGAAAAACTAAATTTTCCATCTACACTTGTTGAAGTAGAGGCTGTGCCACCTTTAACTTTTAGCGTAGCAGAAGCTACACCTTGATTTGAAGCATCAATCACCGTTCCATTAAGTTGGCGAGTTTGCGCATTTGCACTATACCCTATCAATAGGAATAGTAAGCATTTTAAAATTTTGGACATAAGCATTGTACTTTGGTTTTAAAAAAAGGTTAGAAACAATTTGTAAATATATATATCTGACTAATTGATAATATTTTTTTTTATCCACATCCAATTAATAATATTTTTTATTAATTGATTTCGTAAAAATTTCCCCATTTAAAATTGAAGAATACCCAAAACTTTATCTCGTACAAGCAGGCAGCTACCTAACAAACCTGCCTTATAGTGAAGATTTGACAATACAACGTTTGTATCCGCATTAACCAAGTTTAGCGAGTGATGAATTATGGAATTTTTCAAAGGTAAAAGTAATGGGTCTCCAATGGCGCTGAGTGCACCTCCAATAATTATCAGTTCAGGATTAAAAATATTAATAGTAATGGCCAGACCCCGTCCCAGCTTTTCTGCTATAATACTTATTGCTTGTAAAGTAAGATTATCACCTTTTTCAACTGCAAGAAGTACATCTTCTAATTCAAGGAACCCTTTTTTATTCAATACTTTTTTTAAAATGCTATTTGATCCATCACTCATTAATTCAATAATTTTTTGGATAAGCGCATTTCCAGATGCCTCTGTCTCCAAACAACCTTTCTTTCCACAAAAGCAAATTATTTCATTATTAAATAATGGAATATGGCTTAACTCGCCTGCATAACCACTAGCACCATAGACAGGCTTTCCATTTACAAATATTCCAATAGCCATACCATAATCCAGATTCATAATAAGAACTTCTTTTTCCTGCCTACGATTTCCAAAATAAAATTCACCATAGGCAATTGTCCTGGAATCATTATCAAGATATACCGGCAAATCCAATTCTTTTTCTAAGATCGATTTAATAGGTGCATCACTAAAGTGATAGATTGTCAGTATTTCACCAGTCCTTACATTTATTCGTCCCGCAACACTAATACCAACACCAGCAATTTTACTCCTTTCAATTTTTATTTCTTCAAGAAAATTATTAATTATTAAAACTATTTCTTTTAAAGATTCTCCGGCTTCCTGATAAAGAAATGGAATGTCGAGTTTTGATTTCACAATTTTTTTATCAAACCCCATCAACGCCACATTGATCTTGTATTTTTTTATTTCTACTCCTAAAAAATAACAATTGTCATGTCGTAATGCATAGAGTACTGCTTTTCGCCCTGGCCCAGCAGTACGTTTTCCAATTTCCTTAATAAGCTTTTCTTCTACCAACCCATTTAACAATAAACCTGCTTTAGGAGTGCTTATACCAAGCAATTCAGAAATTTCATTTACCGTTACTTCAATATTCTCACTCATCATCGTCAAAATCTTTCTCTTCAATTTTATATCCTTTAATGTAACATTTGAAAAATCAATACTATTCTTTGAAAGTGTAAAATGGCGGATTGTATTGCTGGACATAGTTAAATAAAAATTAGATATATGATTATAAAATATTTTCCTAATTTAGCCGCAATGTAAATAATTATTAATAATTATACTCGAATAATCTTTTTAGTTTTCAAAAGTGTTCGAAACAGAACCTAACTTAAATGGATTGTTTTCGCATAAGCACATTTATATAAAAATTTATGGTAGACACCTTTGAAAAAATAACAGTTAATATTTTTCCTGATTTAAAGCAAGGATCAATTGCCGTTGCAAAAGAAATTGCTGCATTTATCAGAGAAAAACAAAGTAAAAAAGAGAAATGTGTGATAGGTCTTGCAACCGGCTCCACTCCCAAAACTTTATATGCTGAACTGGTAAGAATGCACCGGGAAGAAAAACTCAGCTTTAAAAATGTTATAACTTTTAACCTGGATGAATACTACCCGATAAACAATGATGCGTTACAAAGTTATAACCGGTTTATGCAAACACATTTGTTCAATCATATTGATATCAATCCAAAAAATATTCATATCCCCAATGGAGAAATAAAAAAAGAAAACATAAAAGATCATTGCCGCCAGTATGAAAAAATGATTAAGGATGCAGGTGGAATTGAATTGCAGATTTTGGGTATTGGGAATAATGGCCATATTGGTTTTAATGAACCCGGCTCGGGCATTTATTCAAAAACAAGATTAATAACACTTGACAATACTACTCGTATTGCAAATGCATATGAATTTGCAAATATTTCTGAAGTACCCCGGCTTGCTATTACAATGGGTATCGGTGAAATTTTAAAAGCAAAAAAAATAATATTGATGGCATGGGGCTCCGGTAAAGCCCCGGTTATTAAACAAACTGTTGAAGAAGAAATTACCGAACATGTTCCAGCTTCACTTTTACAAAATCATGATGATGTAAGTTTTTATGTGGATGAAGCAGCCGCATCTGAATTAACAAGAAATAAATCGCCATGGCTTACGGGAGATTGTGAGTGGACGCCAAAGATGATTAAAAAAGCGGTTGTAAATATGGCATTGAAATTAAAAAAGTCAGTGTTGAGTTTAACCAACAGTGATTACAATGAATATGGCCTCAGCGATCTTTTAGTGGAAGAGGGAGATGCTTATGAAATAAACCTTAAAGTTTATTATATGCTGCGAGATTCTATCACAGGCTGGCCTGCAGGAAAACCGAAAGCAAATATTCCAAAACATCCCGAACGCTCTGAACCATATCCCAAACGCTGTATTATCTTCTCCCCTCACCCGGATGATGATATTATAAGTATGGGAGGAACTTTTCAGCGTTTACAAGATCAGGGTAATGATGTTCATGTAGGTTATCAGACAAGTGGCAATATTGCAGTAACAGACGAATTTGTAACCCGGTTTCTTGACTTCGCTGTTGGCTTCGAAGAAATAGCAGGCATTGATACCAGTAAATCAGGAAAGATTTTAGCCGATGCAAGAAAATATCTGTCAACAAAAAAATCAAATCAAACGGATACGGCTAAAATAAGATCTATTAAAGGACTGATCCGTCGTTGTGAAGCAAAGGCAACCTGCCGGTATGTTGGTTTAAAAGATAAGAATATTCATTTTATGAATCTTCCGTTTTATGAAACAGGAGCTATTGAGAAAAAGCCGATGAGTGAAAAAGATGTAAAAATTACAATGGAACTGCTGCGGGAAATAAGACCACACCAGGTTTATTGCGCCGGAGATTTTGCAGACCCCCATGGTACACATATCGTTTGCTTTAACATCATAACTGAAGCCTTGAAGCGAATTTCCGCAGGATCCCGGGGAAAAAATGCCGGTGATGAATGGATTAAGGATTGCTGGCTCTGGCTCTATAAAGGTGCATGGCAGGAATGGAATATTGAAGAGATTGAAATGGCAATTCCGATGAGCCCCGATCAGGTATTGAAAAAACGATTTGGAATTTTTATTCATCAGTCGCAAAAAGATATGGTTCCGTTTATGGGCAGTGACTCTAGAGAATTTTGGCAACGTGCCGAAGAAAGAAATGCTGCAACGGCAAATCTTTACGCAGACCTTGGCCTTACCCATTATGCTGCTATGGAAGCATTCGTTCGATTTAAAATTTAAGAATGAAGATTTAATATTTCATTTAAATTAAACATGGGTTAGTAACCATCCTACTTCACCTTAAAGAGAAAATACAGTATTATCTTTGAGCCACTCATTAATATTCAATCCCAAATACAAAATATTAAATACCTATGAACGTATTCAAATTCGGAGGTGCATCGGTAAATAGTATTGAAAGAATAAAAAATGTTGGGGATATTCTTAAAAAATTTTCCGGCGAAAAAATTCTTGTTGTTATCTCTGCCATGGGTAAAACAACCAATGCACTTGAAAAGGTAGTAGATGCTTTTTACAACTCAAAAAAAGATGAAGCCCTTCAGTTGTTTGAGCAAATAAAGAGTCAGCATCTGAATACATCAAAATATGTGTTGGTTACAAATTACCTGGCCTGTGAGCAGCAACT
>JANOFP010000447.1:0-3522 GCA_031413675.1 Bacteroidota bacterium | reverse complement strand
CATTTACTTTTCCATCACTGCTTGGGTTTGGATATATAATAGTAGTACTTCTCTGTCCTTCACCCCGAACTGAACGTATTTCAGAGAGTTTTGAAACTCCATCCAAATCCAATTGACGGATCCGGTATTGTGAAATACCTTTTGAATCATTCACATCATTTATCTGATATGTAAGCAGTGTATTACTGTTTCCCCCAAATGCAAGACTTGGAATATAGGCTACCTGCTCCCATTCAGCTTTAATTTTTCTTTCAACTGTAAATCCTGCTGAATTATTCTCAGATGCTGTTTCCCACTTAACACTTACATTAGCCCGGTTAGATCTTGTGGCCGTAAAAGATTTGAGGCTGACAGGTAAAAGAATACAACCCGGAGGATTCGGAAATGCTTTTCTTACACTATTCTTGGTTGTAGGGGGTTCAAAATCCACCTGGATTATATAGCCCTTCGCAACGTATGGATTTGTGTGTGAATACGGGAAAGGGAGTGTAAATGAGCCGCCCGGCGTATAGGATTGGGTTGAAGAAATATTTATCAAGCCGCTTGTAAAAGCTAGAGGCTCGCCAACATCCAATAATCCATCATTATCCATATCAATAAATACTTTATATCTTAAATCATCGAGTACGGGGTCAATTGTGGTAACTGAAATGGCGTAAGTACGTGGATTATTACAGATTTTAAATCCGGAAATAATCGGGTTATTAAAAAATTGAGGGATCTTACATATATAGCATTGCGCTTTCGGATCTCCTGCATTTGAATTTGAACCCCATATATCGGTAAATACGCCGACTGGCCCACCACAAGTTGCGTTTATTATCACTTTAATATTGGTTACCTCAAAATGTAAAACACTTCCGGTTTTACTCATCAATGCTGTTAATCCTGGAGCATTTGCAGGCTTTATTAGTTCAACAGAACCATCATGAGGAAAAGAAGTTGCAAATTTTGATGTAACATCTACCAGATTTGTGGTTGATAAAGTATCTGTAATATCTTTCAATCCAATAAATCCAATATCAAGAAATGATTTTCCGACTTGATCTATAGTTGTTCCTAATTGAATAGCAGTTCCGGGATTTACAGCAGGTGAGCTACCACTACAATCAAAAATAGCGGGATTTGGATAGTCTTCATTGAGCCATGAATGAAAAAACAAATACTTGAAGCCCGAGTTAGTATTGATATCAAAACTGGCATTAAATGTAATTCGGCATTTTGATCCAAGCGTATCATTCGTACTCACCAACTGAATAACCAGATTGTTAAATTGAAGATCGCACTGTGCATAGATTTTGCTGGAAATAGTAAAAATTGCCAACAGGAAAATTGAGGTTAATGTTCTTTTCATAACTCACAGGTTTTATTAGTTAACTAAATAGTGTACAAAATCAAAAATGATATTATCCCTTCAGTTTATGAAGAGTTTCCACATCTACAAAGAATGAAGTTATTCAAGATTGGATCCTGTGTATTTCAGATGGGGCGGGATTTACCTTTTTTCCGGAGAAGGATTGTTCGTATCCAAAAGAGATTGGATTTAAATAACAAAAACAAAAAAAAGATTTTTTTTTTACAGTTAGAAGCTTACTGCCTGTCTGATGTAGTGAATTGGATAATCCCAGGTTTTTCTAATAAAGTAGGTATAAGGATAAATTGATTTCGCTAAGCAGATTACTAAATTAAAAATAACTTTAATTAATTACAAATATCCCGGAATGTTTTTTTTATTTATTTTCTGAATTTACCCATTTTAAAGCCATATCTAGTTGTGCTTCTTCTGTTAAGTGGGTATTGTCAAGTTCCCTGGCATCTGCCGCTTTTCGCAGAGGGCTTATATCCCTGTTTGAATCTATATAATCTCTCATTTCCAGGTTTGCTTTTACATCTTCAATTGAAATATTGGGGTTTTTCTCATACAATTCCTTGAATCTTCTTTCAACCCGAACGGCATTATCGGCTGTCATAAAAATTTTCAATTCAGCTTTTGGGAAAACTACGGTTCCAATATCCCGCCCATCCATTACGATTCCTTTTTTCTTTCCTATTTTTTGCTGTTGAGCCACTGCATATTCCCGTACTTCTTTTATAGCTGCCACATCGCTTACTTTTTCGGCAATTACGAGATCCCGTATTACATACTCAACATTTTCGCCATTCAAATACATTTCGCTGGATTGTGCCTGTTCATTAAAAATAAATTCAAGCGTTATTTCTTTTAAAGCATTTTTCACTTCTTTACGATCTGTCCAGTCTATATGATTTCGTAAAAAAAATAAAGTTATGGCCCGGTACATTGCGCCACTGTCCACATATACATAACCCAATTTTTTGGCCAATTGTTTTGCCAGAGTGCTTTTTCCGCAGCTACTCCATCCATCAATTGTAATTATAATTTTTTTATTCTTCATCCGGCATCAAAGTAATAACAAAGCTGTTAATTCCGATAATTATCGGAAAAAAACTTCTTAGTTTAAAAAATTTAATGAATGACTAATTCTTATTTTGAGGCCCTAAATAAGAATCCCGTTTCGAAAAATAAAAATTCGTTTTATTTTGTAGCCCCATAGGGACGGCATTTTGGTAACTTAAACCAAACACAATCAAAAAAGCTCCGCCAACCGGCGGACGATATTTTTATGCCAAACACTTATTCTCAAATTACTATCCATTCTGTTTTCGCAGTGAAATACAGGGAGAATTTTATTACTAAAGATTGGCGGGATAATTTACACCAATACATTTCTGGTATTGTTACTAAGAAAGGAGCAAAGTCTTTAGCGGTAGGAGGATGGAAAGACCATGTTCACATTTTATTTGGAATGCCAGTTACTACTTGCATAGCTGATTTTATGAGCGCAGTAAAAGCAAATAGTAGTAAGTGGATAAATGAAAACCAGTTTATTAAAGGCAAGTTTCAATGGCAAGAGGGTTATGGCGCATTTTCTTTTGCTAAAAGCCAACGTGATATTGTAATTAAATATATTATGAACCAGGAAGAACATCATCGTACCAAAACCTTTAGGGAGGAGTATATAAAAATGCTTAATGATTTTGATGTAGCCTATGAGGATAAGTACTTGTTTGAATTCTATGATTGATAAAAAAATGTCGCCCCGACGGGGCTTAGCTTTCTATAATCCGTATTGTATATTACCAGAATTTCAGCCCTACGGGCTTTTTCAAAAGAAATTAGCAAAACTGTTAACTCTTAATAATTTCTGATAGCACCTTAGAATAAGAATTAAACTAACAATCAGATAAGAAAAACCCTTCTTACGACAGAAGGGTTTTAGTATTATTAAATTTTTATTCCCGGCTATGCCTTTGACTTTTCTTCTATCTTTTCTTTAAATGAAAATTTCAATTTCTGATTTTCTTTGTCTAAATCGGCAACCAACAGATCACCGGCTTTAATATTCATATTCAGAATTTCCTCTGCCAGTGGATCTTCCAGGTATTTTTGAATAGCCCGATGCAAGGGTCTTGCCCCAAACTGTGCATCGTATCCTTTATCAG
>JANOFP010000446.1:0-5980 GCA_031413675.1 Bacteroidota bacterium | reverse complement strand
GCGGGTGGCGTCGGGGCGCACGACTCGGCATTCGGTATAGCGAGCGGTGATGGTAAAATTTCCTTTGGCGGCATCATACCAGTATGCGGCATTGGCAGTATGGCCCGCAGTTAAAATACCGCCCCGGTCTTTTAAGGCAATACCAATCACTTTACTTCTTGAGTTAGTTGCCAACTTCAATTCATCACCAATTGTAGTTACCAATAAATTTCTCGGACTCTGACTTCCTTCACCCACACTTCCACCACCTACATTTTTCTCCATATCATCCTGCGTACAGTACATGTCATACCCCTTATCATTTTCCCACCAGAGATTGCCGGTAATGCCGTGTATAGCTGGTACCGAACCTGTATAAATAGATGCATGGCCGGGTGCAGTTACAGTTGGTGTAAAAGGAATCAAAGTATTTTCGCAGCTAAATCCCTGGTTCAGCATTCTTTTAAACCCTCCGGTTGCTGAATAGCGATCGTAAAAACGATAGAGATAATCCCATCGCATTTGATCGACAACAATACCAACAATTAATTTTGGACGGCTTACCGGTTGAGAAAAAGAAATTACAGTAGTGAAAAAAGCAGCAAGGCTTAAAATGTATATCCGCATTCAGTCAAAGTTTAATAAAACAAATGTACTATTTCTCAATGGATGTGGATCGATATTCGCTGGTGGCAAAAGAAAAGTTAAATTAAATAATTTTTACTTCACAAATTATTTATACCAGAAATATTGAATGATTTTTTCCGCAGTAAAAATTATTGCTTTGGTAAAGCAGCACCTACAGCAATATCGCAACGATGACCCGGCTGACCATGTGCAGGATTTAAACCTGGACCAACGGCACCAGTTTGTAATGGAACTGGCGGTGTGCCCGTTATTGGTGGTACAGTTATTTTAGAGGGAAGTCCGTTTGTTACAGGTGTGGTTACCGTCGGTGTAGTTGTGCTAACTGGAGAATTTAATGGAGCACCAACGGAAATATCGCAACGATGGCCGGGTTGCCCGTGTGCTGGGTTCATTCCGGGTTTTACAGTAGAAATATTTTGTGCAGGTGCAATTGTGGTAGCAGAATTTAAGTTTTCACCTGACGTATTATTTTCTGTTGGAGGTATTGCAGATGGAGTTATTGTTACGGGTTGTGATTGTTGATTTTGTATCGGCAAAGAATTCGTTGAACTTGCCGCATTAACATTTGTATCGCTTTGTATTGAATTTACAGAATTGATATCTGTATTTAATTCTTTTTCATTTTTATCAGTACCACCACAGGATGCTACTGTTAATACACCTGCTACATAAATGCAATTGAATATTTTTTTCATATATTTTTTTTAGGTTGGGCGTTTTGAAAGGATACACAAGATAATATATTTAGCCGGTTATTACGAAAGAGTATTAAGCTATTTCCTTCCTCGTAGTTTTCCGTAACTTCCTCTTTTAAATACCCCCTGATGAAGCCACTCTTATTTTTTATTTGCTCTCTTTCATTTTATACATTTTCAACAGCCCAGCAATTTGGTGGCAACCCCCCTTCCGTAAAATGGAAACAGATCAATACTGATACGGTAAGAATTATTTTTCCTGTGGGGCTGGATAGTCAGGCATTCAGAGTTGCTTCCATCATTCATCGTATGGCGCAAGGCAGTTCAACTTCTCTTGGAGATAATTTGCATAAAATAAATATTGTGTTACAGAACCAAACGGTGATTCCAAACGGGTATGTTAACCTGGGACCCTACCGAAGCGAATTTTTTTTAAACCCTGCTTTAAATAATCTCGATCAGGGAAGTATTCCGTGGATAGATCAACTGGCTTTGCACGAATACCGTCATGTGCAGCAGTATAACAATTTTAGAAAAGGAGCCAGTAAACTGATGGGTGTTTTATTTGGCGAAGAGGGATTTGCCCTGGCAAGCAACGCAGCAATACCCGATTGGTTTTTTGAAGGCGATGCAGTTTATAATGAAACAATATTAAGTGAGCAGGGCAGGGGAAGGTTGCCGCAATTTATGAATGCTTATCCCACTCTCTGGGATGCCGGTAAAAAATATAAATGGATGAAGCTGCGCAATGGTTCATTGAAACACTATGTACCCAACCATTATTATCTCGGTTATATTTTGGTAAGCTATGGTTATGAAAAATATGGAAATGATTTTTGGAAAAAAGTAACCAATGATGCAGCAGCGTTTAAAAGTTTGTTTTATCCATTTCAACATGCCATAAAAAAGTATGCAGGACTTGAGTATAACGATTTTGTTTCCGATGCGTTTAAAAACTTTAAGGAACAGTTAAAGGCGTCTTTAATGGCCGAAAAAAATAATTTGCAAAGGTTGAAAAAGAGTAACCCGGATTCTGTGGATAATATGTCAGTGAAAGCTTTGGCCAATGAGATGCAGATGAATTCCACAGTTAATGGGACCGGCATAAAAAACTTAAGCAGTATTAAAAAGAATTTTCTTACGCATTATTATTTTCCTTACGCTATCAGTAGCGATACCTTAGTGTACCTAAAAGCAAGCGGAAGAAGATTGCCCGCATTTTATATCCGCGATACCAGCGGCGAAAAGAAACTGCGGATAAAAAACATTTCAATTGATGAACAGTTTAGTTACCGCAATGGAAAAATTGTATATGCTGCATATGAAAGCCGGGGTCGTTGGGGCTGGACAGATAACAGCGAAATAAAATTACTGGATATAAAAACGGGTGAACAAAAAAATATTACAAAAAACTCAAAGTATTTCACTCCCGACCTTTCTCCCGATGGAAAAAAAATTGTAACTGTATTCTATGCTACAGCCGGGAAAAATGAATTGCATGTTCTCAATGTTGATGATGGTTCTGTAATTCAAAAAATCAGAAGTAGTGATATTCGTTTATTTACTGATCCAAAATTTATCAACGATAACAAATTAGTAACAGTGGTAAGATTGCCTGACGGAAAAACCTGTTTGGCTACTGCTGATATTGAAACCGGTGCAGTGGAAAGATTGACACCACTGTCATTTAATGTTGTTGGATACCCGCAGGTGTATGGCGATCTGGTTTATTTCACCGCTTCGTATTCTGGCAATGACGATATTTATTCCATAAGCCTGGTTGATAAAAAAATACACCGGGTGTCAGGTAGTTCTGTTGGCGGAAAATATTTTGTTAATGTAAATAAGGATAAATTGTATTATTCAAATTTTACAGCAAATGGTTTTCAATTGATGCAATCTGATTTAAACAGTGAGTCAGTTGTTGCTTTATCGAAAGAAGATATTCAGCAAATGAAGTCGCGGTTTAAAGTAAACAATACTACAAACCTGTTGGGTGATAAAACGATCAATCGGGATTTTACGGTGAATGATTATAAAAAAGGAACAAGGCTTTTTAATTTTCATAGCTGGCGGCCATATTATTCCGATCCCATTTTCAGTTTTTCATTGTATGGCGAAAATATATTGAACACCATGCAGACCGAAATTTATTATCAGTACAATCAGAATGAAAAAGAAAATTCGGTTGGCGCTGCTGCTGTTTATGGAGCATGGTTTCCGTTTGTGAGTGTTGGTTCTCAATATACATTCAACAGAGTGGCCACAATTAATAACCTGAACAAAGAATGGGATCAGGTAGATTCCTATATTGGGTTAAGTATTCCAATCAATACGATTTGTGGTAAAACAGTTAAGAGTTTTAATGCAGGTAGTAATTATGTTTTACGAAATGAAATGGTTAAAGGAATTTCAAAACAGAACTTCAGCAATGAAAATTTCAGTTATCTCAGTCATTTTATTTCCTGGAGTCAGCGATCACAACGGGCGGCGCAACAAATTTATCCGCCATTTAGTTACTCCATTACCGCAAATCACAGACATGCAATCAGTGAATATAGCGGTTACCAGTTTTTGGGCGGGGCTTCTTTAACAATGCCCGGGTTTCATTCAACACATAGCTTTGTATTCACCGGGGCATTTCAGCAAAGAGATACCTTGAATCCGCAGTTATTCAGCAACCGGTTTTCGTATTCAAGAGGCTATGAAGGAAGATATTTTTCCAGAATGTGGCGGGTAAGTGGCAATTATCATTTCCCGATATTGTATCCCGACTTTGGATTTGCAAACATGCTCTATGTATCAAGAGTCAGGGGAAATGCTTTTTATGATTACGCAAAAATATATTCGAGGGATAAAACAATAAAATTAAACCAGCGCAGCATTGGTGGTGAAATTTATTTCGATACCCGTTGGTGGAATCAATATCCACTGACTTTTGGATTCAGGATAAGTAAATTATTAGATCCGGATCAGTTTAATGGATATAAAGGAACCCGATTTGAAATTATTTTGCCGGTAAGTATTATACCAAGATAAATAGTATTCAGTACTAAGTACTCAGACCTGCCAGGCTCTCTTCAATTGCTTTAATTTTTGCTTCGGCATCAGCTTTTTTCTTTTGCTCCAGTGCTAATACTTCGGGTTTTGCATTCGCAACAAATTTTTCATTACTCAGTTTCTTTTCTACAGACGCAAGAAAGTTTTTTTGATGTGTCAAATCTTTTATTAATTCATCTTTCTGATTTCCTGTATTAATGGGCTGTTCAGATTGGATATAAAATTTATCTTTCCCGATAACTATTGAAATAGATGGCGACACAGGTTCTTTTACAAATAAAATACTTTCTGCATTTAATTGTTTTGCAAGAATAGATTGAATCGTTTTAAAAACGGTTTCGTTATCGGTTTGTATAAAAAGTTTTATTACTTCTTTTGGTTTTACCTGATTTTTGTTTTTTGTATCCCTGATTCCCGTGATTACATCTTTCAATAATTTTCCCTGACTCAGAATATCAGTTGACTGCCCGCTGCCAACTACATTCTGCTTTACTGTCAAATCATCTCCTTCTTTTCTTTCTTGTAGTAAATGATAAACTTCTTCCGTAATAAATGGCATAAAGGGATGTAGCAATTGCATTAATTCTTCAAAGAAGCCAACTGTTTTTTCATAAATAAATTTATCAACCGGTTCATTCATCTGAGGCCCGTCTTCCGAAGCTTTAGCGTAGGAGGGCTTCACCCATTCCAGATACCAACTGCAGAAATCATCCCAGATCAGTGAGTAAATTGTTTTCAATGCTTCACTTAACCGAAAATCTTTATATGCATTTTCAAGTTCTGCCTTTACTTCATTCAACCTGTTTTCAAACCAATTAACCGCAAAAACCGTCGGAACGCTAACAGCGGTCTGAAGGGGATTATTTGACTTCTGACCTTCCTTCGCTGAAGCTTCGGAAGACAAGCTGCTGACTGGCGACTGCCTCGTTTCCCAACTGCGAACCAACTTCATTGCATTCCAAATCTTATTGATAAAAAATCGTCCCTGTTCATTAGTAGCTGCATCCCACATCAAATCATTTCCGGCAGGCGATGAAATCATAATTCCAAAACGCACCGCATCAGCACCATCCTCTTCAATCATTTTTAAAAGATCGGGTGAGTTGCCAAGGCTTTTACTCATTTTTCTTCCCTGCTTATCTCTTACAATACCGGTAAAATAAACTTCACGAAAAGGGATTTGTTTTTCATATTCCATCCCAGCAATTATCATTCTTGCCACCCAGAAGAAAATAATTTCAGGTGCCGTTACCAGTGTATTTGTTGGATAATAATATTTCACTTCTGCATTTCCCGGATTACTATAACCTTTAAATACTTCAAAGGGCCAAAGCCAGGCAGAAAACCAGGTATCTAAACAACCTTCATCCTGTTTTAATTGAGCATTGAGAGTTGAACCTGCCTGTCCGGCAGGCAAGTATTGTTTATTGAATATTTCTTTCGCATCTTTTTCATTTGCCGCAACAACAAACCTTCCTTCTTCATCATACCATGCCGGTATTCTATGTCCCCACCAAAGCTGCCTTGATATACACCAGTCTTTAATGTTCTCCATCCAGTGACGGTATAAGTTTTTAAACTTGGCAGGATAAAATTTT
>JANOFP010000445.1:0-1882 GCA_031413675.1 Bacteroidota bacterium | reverse complement strand
CAAATTAGTAAGGTATGATATTAGAACACCAACAAAGGCGTAATACCAACAACGGCGTAAGTATATTCTTTCCTGCCGTTGTTAGTAGTTATCAAGTAAGAAGCTCGCCATTGTTGGTATGCCGCATAGCATCTGCGGGTGGCGTACCAACAAAATGAGGTAGGACTAACTTCGGTTGTTGGTACGCTTAGCACAAAGCTTAGCCGCATACCAACCTTTAGATTTGCTCAGATAGATTTTTAATAAGAGTATTACTATTATTACCTTTCTTTTTTGTTACTTTTTTCTTTGTTAATAACTCAATTTTGTGAACAACACAATCACAAAGAGCTTGTGAACTAACACACCAAAAGTACGTAATGGTACAACCGTTGATGCAGACAGGCTCTTTCTGATATGAGATGCTTCGGATAGAAATTCAGGCTAACCAGGCCTATTATTAAGGTTATAAAGAAGCTCATATCATTGATTGTACAAATCTTTTTTTATGAAGCAGTACAAGTATTTTTTTGGAGTTGATGTTTCTAAAAAAACGGTAGACATCACTCTGTTTGATCAGCAGCAAACCGTACACCGGCAGTTTATTAATACTGCATCCGGTATGGAAGAATTGCAGCAATGGTTACAGGAGTTAAATCAGAACAGATCCGAAGTGCTGTTCTGTATGGAAACAACGGGGCTGTATTGTTTCCCATTAACACAATTTTTGGCTGATAATGGAATTGATATTTGGATTGAACATGCTGTTCAAATTAAAAAATCCAGTTCGCTGGACCGGGGTAAGAATGATAAAATAGATTCTCGTCGCATTGCTCTGTATGCAGCAAAGAACCTAGATCGCTTACGCCTCTGGAAGCCGATGAGCTCTACATTGGAAAAAATAAAACACCTGGCTGGCTTAAGGGAGCGTCTTGTGGAGACGAAGAAAAGATTAGCTACACCCATCAAAGAAATTGAAGAAATGGGTAATGTGGCAATGGCTAAACTACTTGCCAAAACAATTAAACACTCATTGTCGGCAGTTGATAAAGACATTACCAGCATTGAGATAAAAATTATTGAAATAGTCAATGAGGATGATAACCTGAAGCAACTATTCAGGGTGATTACTTCGGTTGTAGGAATAGGATTTGTAACTGCCATTAATCTAATAATCTACACGAAAGGGTTTACTGTACTGAATGAAACAAGAAAACTGGCTTGCTATTGTGGTGTTGCCCCTTTTGAATATTCTTCGGGAACCAGCGTAAGAGGTAAGACAAAAGTTCATTTTATGGCCAACAGAAAACTTAAATGTAATCTTCATATGGCCTCGTTGAGTGCAATAAAGCTTGATATTGACATAAAAAAATATTATGAAAGAAAAGTTGCAGAAGGGAAAAATAAAATGAGTGTTTTGAATGCCGTAAGAAATAAATTGTTAGCAAGGATTATTGCTGTTGTGAATAACAAAAGAGAATATGTGAAAAAGATTGCTTGAAATTGATTTGTTTTGTCATAGAAATCAACGGCGTAAATTTATACAAATGATGCTTGCCGAACTTTTAAACGACAAAACAAAAAAAGCAAAAGAGAAAGTTGAAACAATCAGTAAATGGTTGTTAGACGATTCTTTGCCAACAGACGAACTGATAGTGTTTGCCGAAAAAGCTAAAGACCCGGAGAAAGCAACTTGTATTGAAGCTATTGAATTTGCTACAAGACAAAACTCAAAAATTGCTGACGAAAGTGTGTTTTCATTTGTGACAAAAACGCTGACTGAAAATGCAGCAAGAGTGAAATGGGAAAGTGCAAAAGTAATTGGAAATATTGCACACCTATTTCCTACAAAACTTAATAAAGCAATTAGCAACTTACTGACAAATTCTGAATACGATGGCAC